>JBDSFL010000365.1:0-2818 GCA_039919545.1 Thermoanaerobaculia bacterium
CGCACGAGCGCCTTCTGGTTCTCGAACAGGAACTCCGCGATGCGGCGGGCGACTTCGGTCTTCCCGACGCCAGACGGACCGAGGAAGATGAAGGAGCCCATCGGGCGGTTCGGGTTCTTGACGCCGAGTCGCGAACGCCGGATGGCTCGCGAGATGGCCTCGATGGCGCGGTTCTGGCCGATGACCCGCTTCTTGAGCGTGTCTTCCATGTGCAAGAGCTTTTCCACTTCGTCCATCGCGAGCGAGGTGACGGGGATGCCCGTCCAGCTGGAGATGATCTCCTCGATGTCGGACTTGCCCACCTCGAACACGGCCGTCTCGTCCACGGAGGTGGTCTTGGTGCGCTCGATCTCGTCCTTGATCTCGATCTCGCGCTCGCGCAGGAACACGGCACGCTCGAAATCCTTCTCCGAGATCGCCTTCTTCATCTCCTTCACGATCTGCTTCACCTCGTTCTCGAGGCGGCGCAGGTTCTGCGTGTCGGCCGTCTTGCGTAGCTTCACCTTGGCCCCGGCCTCATCGAGGATGTCGATGGCCTTGTCGGGGAAGAAGCGGTCCGGGATGTAGCGGTTGGCCTGATAGACGGCAGCGCGGATCGCCTCGGCGGTGTAGTGGACGTGGTGGAACTTTTCGTAGCGCTCGCGCACTCCTTCGAGGATCTGCAGAGTCTCTTCCTCGTCGGGCGGAGCCACCGTGATCGCCTGGAAGCGCCGCAGCAGCGAACGGTCTTTTTCGATGTACTTGCGGTATTCCTTCAGGGTGGTGGCGCCGATGCAGGAGATCTCGCCGCGGGAAAGCGCGGGCTTCAGGATGTTGGCCGCGTCGAGCGAACCTTCGGCCGAGCCGGCGCCAATCAGGGAATGGATCTCGTCGATGAAGACGATGAGGTCCTGGTTCTCCTTGAGCTCCTTCAGGATGCCTTTGAGGCGCTCCTCGAACTGGCCCCGGTACTTGGTGCCGGCCACGATGAGCGACAGGTCGAGCGCGAGGATCTTCCGCTGCGCGAGGAAGAGCGGGACTCCCCCTTCGACGATCTTCTGCGCGAGCCCTTCCACGATGGCCGTCTTGCCGACGCCGGGCTCACCGAGGAGGATCGGGTTGTTCTTGGTGCGGCGCGAGAGGATCTGCACGATCCGCTCGACCTCCTTGTCGCGGCCGACCAGCGGGTCGAAGGAGCCCTGCTGCGCCAGCGCGGTCAGGTCGCGCGCGTACTCGGCCAGGAACGGCAGCTCTTTCTTCTGCTTGCTCGCTTCCCTCTCCTTGATCAGTGCGATCGTCTCCTCACGGACTCCATAGAGGTTGAAGCCGTGGGCGACGAGGATGCGGCTAGCGACGCAGGGATCGACCCGGAGGATGCCGATCAGCAGATGCTCCGTGCCGACATAGGGGTGCATCATCGACTCGGCCTCGTGCGAGGCGTAGGCGAGGATCTTCTTCGACTCCTCGGAGAGGGGCAGCTCCTGGGTGGACGACACCCGCTCGACGAAGACCCGGTCTCCCTCCACCTCACGGCGGATGTCGTCGGGCTTCACGTTGAAGCGCGAAAAGATCTCCTTGATGATCTCTTCGCCTTCACGCAGGACGCCGAGCAGGATGTGCTCGGATTCGATGACCTTCGACCCCAGCTTTGACGCTTCGTAGCGCGCGAAGAAGAGAGCCCGGCGAGCCTTTTCGTTATATTTTTCAAACATAGGTAACGTGCTGTGCCACGTGGTCTTAAACCACTTGAGCTCCCCTACTCGATCGTAGCACAGCGATCTCCTTTCCTCGGGTGGCGTTCATCCGCTCGTCATGCACGGCAGTCGCTGTCTCTCGTACGTCTCCACGCGGGCGATCTCGGGCATCGACAAGCAAGTCGGCTGCCTTCCGACTCCGTCTCATTATTGCGGCGACTTCTACCGAGAAATGTTCAGAAAAATGCCCGGTCTCAGGCGTCGGCTGGTTCCTGGCTGAGCCCGGTGGGCGTCAGCCGGAGGATCCGGCCGCAGCGGGCGGCCAGACCTGGATCGTGCGTCACGAGCACCACGGCGCCGGCGCGCTCGCGGGCGATCTCGGCGAGAAGGTCGAACACGCCTGCCGCGTGCGCCGCGTCGAGGCTTCCCGTCGGCTCGTCGCACAGCAGCAGACGGGGGCGGCGCACGACGGCACGCGCGATGGCCACACGCTGCCGTTCGCCGCCGGACAGGACTCGCGGCAAGGCGAGCGCCCGGCTCGCGAGCCCCACGCGTTCCAGCAGCTCACGCGCCGCACGCCGCCCTTCCGTCTCGCTCGAGCCGGCCAGGAAGAGCGGGAGCGCCACGTTCTCCTCCGCCGTCAGCTCGGGCAGGAGGTGATGGAACTGGAACACGAAGCCGATGGCGGCCCCGCGCAGCCGCGCGCTCGCCTCGGGAGAAAGCGTCGCCCAGCTCGCGCCGTCGAGCGAGATCGCCCCCGCGTCCGGGCGGTCGAGCCCCGCGAAGAGGTGGAGCAGAGTCGACTTGCCGCAGCCCGAAGGGCCGACGATGGCCACGAAATCCCCGGCCACGATGGCCGCGGAGACGTTCGAGAAGATCTCCACGCGCGCGGCGCCGACTCCGAACCCCTTGGCGAGATCCACGGCCTGAAGCAGCGTGATCGGGCTGGGCGCCGGCTCCGGGGGGAGTGACCTGTGCAGCGACGGCTCGTCCGCGGGCGGGGTCATGTCACGCGGCACGGAGCACCTCGGCCACGTCGAGGCGCGCCGCGGCGCGCGCGGGGAGCGAAGCCGCGATGAAAGACCAGGAGATCGACAGGACCGCCACAACCGCGAGGTCTTTCAGGTCCACGCGGAAGGGGACGT
>JBDSFL010000120.1:0-4079 GCA_039919545.1 Thermoanaerobaculia bacterium
GAGAACTGGACGGTCGGCCTCGACGTGAAGATCCTGTGGCTGACCCTGCGCTGGGGCTTCAACCACAAGAACGCCTACTGAGGAGCAGCCTGCTGCGTCGCGGCCGCCGACGCCCGGATGGCCCTGCGCACGTCGTTCACCAGCCCGTTCAGCCGGCGTCCTTCGAGCGGCGCGGCCGCGCGCCCGCCGAACGATTCCTCGACGTAGGCCTCAACGATCTCCCGCGAGAGGCCGCCGGCCCGCTCGCCGAAAGTCGCCGCGGCGGCCAGCGTCTCGGACGGGGCGGACGAGGGGGTGAGACCGCGCCCGCGTCGCCGCAAGAGGCGCTGAAGCCGTCGATAAGCCGCGGAGGCGGGAGGAACCGGCTGCTGTCCGAACGGAAATCCCACCTTCCGGCCGTAGCGCACCAGGAGGAAAAGGAGCCCCAGCCCGGTCACGCCGCTCACGACCGCGATCGCGCCGGCAAAACGCGACGCCGTGCCCCGAACGCGCAGCGACCGCAGCGCATCGAGGCCGTCGCGCATCGACTGGGCCAGGGATCCGACGGCTTCGCGTACGCGGTTGATCAGGTCGATCTGGTCACCTTGCCCGAACGACAGAACGAAACGGTCGAAGTAGTACTCGACGCCGTCGGTGACCTGGTAGAGCTTCCGGGAGAATGGCACGTCATGCAGCAGCGGGCGGCCATCCACGGGGGTCGGATCGAACGTGACCCAGCCCCGCTCCGGACCGCACCAGGCCTCGACCCAGGCGTGAGAATCGCGCCCTCGGATCACCACGAAACGGCCGAAGAGCCCGATCTCTCCGCCGGAAAAGCCGGTCACGAATCGCGTCGGGATTCCCAGCTCGCGCAGCGCGAGCGCCATGGCGCTCGCGAAGTTCTCGCAATGTCCCGCGCGCGTCTCGAACAAGAACTGCTCGATCGGCCGGGGGCCGCTCGGCGGAATTTCGAGCGAATATTTGAAGCGGGTGGCGAGGAACGCCTCGATGCGGCGGCAGGCGCGCTCGGCATCCTGATCGTTTCCGAAGCTCCCCGCGATCTGCGCCGCCCACGACCTGACGCGTTCCGAGCCCATCGCCTCCCGCGAGGGATCCTGCGGCGAGGGGGCGCCGCGGTCGAGCACGACGGCCCCGCCGTAGAGGGCCTCGTAGTGCACGGTGCCCTCGGGCTCGAAGGCCAGGCGAAGGTTTCGTGAACCGTCGAACTCCATCGCGAGCGAGCCGCGGCCGCGCACGAGGTCCTCGCCGAAGCGCAGCGCCGGCGAGCCGACCGGCACGGGCACGTACCGGCTGCCCAGCGGGAGCAGGTCGATGCTCATCTTTCGCCGCGCGGCCAGCTCTCCGGCGCGCACGCCCGGCATCCGCATGAGCGATTCGGACTCCGCCCGGACATTGACGAACCCGGCACCGGGCTTCATCCAGGTTCGCCCCTCGTAGCGCGCGAAGGCCAGCGCTCGCAGGCGCAGGGTCTCGGCCTGCAGGCTGGTGAGCGGGTCCTCCAGGGTGAGCCGCATGTACACGCGGTCGCTCTGCTTGAGCACGCCGAACACGTCGGGGTCGACGTTCTCCGAGAACCCGGTCCAGACTTCCCTTCCCTGCTCGATGCCGCGGATGTAAGGCGTCTTCAGACGCGGCAGCGTGAGAAACAGGGGTGTGGCCAGGGCCAGCGCCGCGACGAGAGACAGCGCCGTGCTTCGGGGACTCGGCAGCTTCTGGGCCGTCCGGTCGCGTGTCCACTCGTCCGGCGCCCCGGCCAGGTCGCGCCAGAGCCCCCATTTCACGAGGACGGGCCAGCACACGGCCACGAAAGCCACGAGGTAGAGAACGATCGTGAAATGGAACGAGGTGGCGACCGACGCCATGAAGAGGAAGCCGCACAGGACGAGCGCGATCGAGAAGTCGCGCTCGCGCTGGATCGAGACGAGCTTGGCCAGCATCGTGAAGAGCAGCAGGTGGATCGTGGCGGGAAGCAGCTTCCCCGACCCCGCGCGCAGATCGAAATAGAAGAGCAGCGCGTACGCGAGCCCGAACACGTTCTGCCAGAGCGGGCGCAGGCAGATGATCCGGCCGCGATGGACGGCGGCGAGAAACAGCGCGAGCGTGAGGAGGTAGAGCACCAGCCAGTGAGGCTCGAGCGCGCGCGTGAATCCGAGCGGGATCGGCGCGACCAGGGCGAGCGTCCCGACCGCCGCGATCTTCTCGCGCCGGAACGGGAGCCGGCTGGGATCGAGCACGAGATCGGCCATCAGGTGTGGGCGCTCATGCGGCCGCCGCGGCCGCGCCGGCTCGAGCCGTCACGCGGAACAGGGTGGTTCGCGGCGGGATCCTCGGATCGGGCTCGAGCCCCGACGCGGCTTCGGCCAGGGCCAGCGCGGTCAGCAGCAGGTTCCGATGCCCCGGCCCCGAACCGGGCTGGATCCAGCTCCCGCCGTGAATCGCCAGGCCGACGCGGTCACCGCGCGCGAGCAACGCGAGCGCGAGCCCGGTCGTCTCGGATACGGCCCGCTCGAAATCCGCAGGCCAGCCCGGAACCGCGTCCGACGGGCGGCGAGCATCGAGCAGCACGAACGCGTCCCGGCCGTCCTCGGCCGAGCGTTCCTTGAGGATGAGCTGCCCTTGTCGCGCGGTTTGCGGCCAGTGCACGTCACGCGGGTCATCGCGCGCGCTCCCCTCGCGCAGATGGCGCACCTCCTGGCCGCGACCCCGGCGCCGCATGCGCGGATCGCCCAGGTCGAAGGGGCTGCCGTCGGGGCGGACGGCCTCCATCGCGATCGGTGCGGGGAAGACGATCCGCTGATCGGTCATCGGATGCAGCCGCCCCTTGCGGAAGAGGCCGATCGGGTAGCCGCTGTAGACGAGCAGCGATTCGACCGAGCGCCTCCCCCGCTTGGGAAAGATCAGATCCACGCTCCGCGAGGCGACCTCGCCGCGAAGGATCTCGCCGAACAGGAGCGGGGCGGCGGCCCCGGAGATCTTCACCAGCAGCGCGCGGCGGGGCAGGCGCCCCAGATTCGTGAGGCTGAGCGTGAAGCGCGCTGGCTCGGACGCGAAGACCTCGGGCGGACCGTCCAGCACCGCACCGATGCGGTCCACGTTCCAGCGCGACACCAGGCCCGACACGATGAGGGCGGAAAGGAAGAGGGAGACGAGGGTGTAGAGGCCGTTGTTTCCGGTGTTCGTGGCCGCGATGGCGATGATCAGCGTCATCAGGATGAAGCCGAGCCCCATGTTGGTGACGCGGACCAGGATGCCGGTCTGGAAGTACTTCTTCATCCTCCCGCGGAGGGAACGGACGTCACGCACTTCCGAGGGAAGCGACATCACGATTTCGTGTCTCCGCTTACGAGGCTCCGCTCACAGCGGAACGGGAATCTCGTCCAGCACGCGCTGGACGGCATCCTGCTCGCGGCGCCGTGAGGAGCTGCCGTCGAACCCCGCGGCCGCCGCGGCGAGGATGCGGTGGGCGAGAACCGGAATCGCCACACGCTTCACGTCGTCGGGCGTTGCATAGGGGCGGCCCGCCACCAGCGCGCGCGCCTGCATCGCTCGATAGAACCCCTGCGCGCCGCGCGGCGAGACGCCGAGCAGAAGCTCGCGTGTGGTGCGCGTGCGGCGCACGATCTCGAGCAGGTAGTCGGTCAGCTTCTCGGCCACGGTCACGCGCTCGACCTCGGCCTGCGCCATCTTCAGCTCATCGAGGGTCATCACGGGCTGCAGGGCCGCGAGCGTCCGGTCCGCGCCTCCGGAGATCAGCAGGCGCCTTTCTTCAGCCGGCGCGGGGTAGCCGAGTGAGATGCGCATGAGGAAACGGTCCAGCTGCGATTCGGGCAGCGGATAGGTGCCGAGGTATTCGACGGGGTTCTGCGTGGCCAGCACGAGAAAGGGCTCGGGCAGCGGCTTCGTCTCGCCATCGGCCGAGACCGCCCGCTCGTTCATCGCCTCGAGCAAGGCGGACTGCGTCTTTGGCGTCGCTCGGTTGATCTCGTCGGCCAGGAGAATCGGCGTGAAGACGGGGCCAGGATGGAACTCGAAGGCCTGAGTCTTCTGATTGAAGAGGGTGAGGCCGAGGATGTCCGACG
>JBDSFL010000424.1:0-3829 GCA_039919545.1 Thermoanaerobaculia bacterium
GCACGTCGGCCACGTTCACGACGAGGCCGTCGCGCGCCGCGGCCACGGTGAGGCCGGGCCCGTCGAGGGGCAGGGCGAACGAACCGACCACGCCATCCCACTCGCCCCGGTGCGCCCAGTTGACGAGCAGGGCCTTCTCCCGGTCGAGCAGCAGCAGCCGGCAATTCTCCTGACCGAAGTGGAGCACCAGCGCGTCGAGCAGCTGATGCAGCAGCAGATCGCGATTCGCCGTCCGGGTGAGCAGCGCGCGCGACGCCTCGGACAGCGCACGCGCCTCGCGCACCGAGCGCTCGGCGGCCTCGGCGGTGAGCCGCTGCTGGAGCGCGATCGACACGAAGCCCGCGAGCGATTGAAGGGTCAGGACGTCGTCCGATTCGATCTTGCGCGACTCGCCGTCGCTGCCGACCATCAGGGCTCCGAGGTTCTTTCCCCCGGCCCGCAGCGGCACCACCACGAGCGCGCGCACGCCGACACGCTGCATCCGCTCGCGTGAGGAAAATTGACGCGGATCGCTGTCGAGATCGTGCATCACGATCGGCTCGCTCGTGGCCAGCGCGAGGGCCGAGATGGGCGGGGGATCTGCCGCGAGCAGCACAGGGCCGCGAGGCAGGCTCTCCCGCACCCCCGGCCCGTAGCTTCCGGCGAACTCCATCGTCGTGCCGTCTGCCGAGACGAGCCCGAAGAACCCGATGGGAAATTCCAGCTTCTCGCGCAGCACCTCGAGCGCGGCCTCGACCAGCTCCGCCACGCTGCTCGAGCGATGGACCACCGTGACGAGCTCGAAGAGCACACCGAGGCGATCGCGCTCCTTCTGCACCTGGGCGACGAGCTCCGCCTGCCGCAGGGCCCCGGAGAGCTGCCGCACCACGGCCTCGAGAAACTCCACTTCCTGATCCTCCCAGCGTCGAGGAGCCTCGAGCGTGGAGACCACGACGACGCCCCGGAACGACTCGTCGATCCGGATCGGAACGGAGATCAAGGAACGTGTGCCGGCCGAAAGGAAGCGCTCGCGGATGAGCGCGAGCTCCGGCTCGGCGAGCACGTCCGACGTGACGAACGTTCGCGAGAAAAGGGAAGGCGGCAAGGCCGGGTCGAGCTCGAACGCGACGAATGCTTCCGCCAGCGGCTTGATCCTGGGGCCCGAGAAGGACGCGTGCCGTACCAGAGTTCGGCTCGAGGGCCGCCCCTCCACGAAGGAGATCACGAGCCGGTCGACACCCAGCAGCTCGCCGAGCGCCTGCGCGGTTCCCGACAGCACGCTGCGCGGCTCGACGCCTTCGAGACACGACAGCGAGAACTCGGCCAGGAAGCGCCTTCGCGCCTCGAGCATCCCCAGAGAGTCCGGCCCGTGCGGATGTTCCGTCATGGCAATGAAGAGAGATTATCCTCCCCGTGATGGACAACAAGGACCCGGGACCGAAGCTGGACTTCGGCCTTACCTTTCCCGAACTCTCGGACCCTGCGCGCCTGGCGGATCTGGACGGCTGTTTCCTCGAATCCCTCACGAGCGAGCCAAACGAGCTCGCCGAGCGCTTCGTCCGATACCGTCAGGGCGAGCTTCTTCCCCCGATCGTGCTTTCTTCTCTCCTCGTCGAGGCCGCGCGCCCGCTGTCGCGCTTCGTGGCACGCCTCTTCCAGGTGGAGTCGGAACTCTCTGGTTCCATGGCCGACAAGCAGGCCGACGCGATTCTCTTCAAGTTTCGCTGGTCCGTCTTCCAGCGCAGGATCAACAAGAAGTACCCCGCGCCCGAATCGATAGCGGCGCTGGATGCGGAATCGGTCGACCTCGAGGGGGCCCGGCTCGTCGCGCTCGTGAACGCCGGCTCGGTCACGGCCGGCGCCGACGAGGAGCGCCAGCTTGCCTTCGCCGGGTGGGACCTCTTCGATCTCGGGGCCTCGACCGCAGCGCAGCGCTCGAAGGAGGCCACCTACGAGACGGCCACGGCGCTCGAGCGCATCGAGCGCCTGCGTGCTTCCGCAGCAGCAGACGCCGAAGCGGGCTTCGCAAGCCTTCCCTCCGACGGCGCTCCCGAAATCCTTCTGGCCGCGTGGACGGCCGCGTTCGACGCCTACGCGGCGCGCCTGAAGCACGCTCCGGAGCACCATGCGCGCACGAAGGGGTGGCCCTCGTTCTTCGTCCCGCGTCCGGTGAAGTTCGACGCGCTCGTGCCGACGCTGCGACCCCGCGCCGACCTGCCCGAGGCGCGCATCGGACTGCCCACTCACGCACGCGCGCGCGCCGGCTTCACGCTCACCGATTCGCGCAAGACCGAGCGCCAGGTGACCGGAGAGGTGCACTACTGCCTCCTCTGCCACGATCGCGACAAGGACTCCTGCTCGAAGGGTTTCCCGGCGAAGGAAGGAGGCTTCAAGAAGAATCCCCTCGGCGTCGAGCTGAAAGGGTGCCCGCTCGAGGAGAAGATCTCCGAGATGCACCTCCTGCGGCGCGAGGGAGATGCAATCGGCGCGCTCGCGCTGATCTGCATCGACAACCCCATGTGCCCCGGCACGGGCCACCGCATCTGCAACGACTGCATGAAGGGGTGCATCTTCCAGAACCAGGACCCCGTCGACATCCCGCAGGCGGAGACGGGCGTGCTCACCGACGTGCTGAAGATGCCGTGGGGCTTCGAGATCTGGTCCTTCCTCACGCGCTGGAATCCGCTGAACCGGGCCCGCCCGTACGCGCTCCCCTACAACGGCAGGAACGTGCTGGTGGTGGGCGCGGGACCCGCGGGCTACACGCTGGCCCACCACCTGGTGAACGACGGCTTCGGCGTCGTGGCCATCGACGGGCTCAAGATCGAGCCCCTCCCGCAGGACCTCACCGGCACGGACGAGATCGCGCCCCGCGCCGTGCGCGATTCCGCGGAGCTGTTCCAGAGGCTCGACCAGCGCCCCCTCACCGGTTTCGGCGGCGTCTCCGAATACGGCATCACCGTGCGCTGGGACAAGAATTTTCTCGACCTGCTCTATCTGAACCTCGCCCGCCGGCGGACCTTCCGCATCATCGGCGGCGTCCGCTTCGGCGGCACGCTCACCGCGGAGCAGGCCGTGGAGCTGGGCTTCGACCACATCGCCATCGCCGCGGGCGCGGGCAAGCCGACGCTCGTGGACATGAAGAACAACCTGATCCGCGGCGTCCGCCAGGCGTCGGACTTCCTCATGGGGCTGCAGCTCACGGGAGCGTTCAAGAAAGAGAGCCTCGCCAACCTGCAGGTGGAGCTTCCGATCATCGTGATCGGCGGCGGGCTCACCGCCATCGACACCACGACCGAGTCGCTCGCCTATTACGCGATCCAGGTCGAGAAGCTGCTGGAGCGCTTCGAGGGGCTCGAGAAGGAGGTCGGTGACGCCGGCGTATTTGCCGGGCTCTCCGTCGAGGAGAAGATGTCCATGGGGCGGCAGCTCGAGCACGGCCGCGCCATCCGCTCCGAGCGGCGCCGCGCCGAGCGCGCGGGCGAGACGCCGGACTTCGCCCGCCTCTGCAAGCTCTGGGGCGGCGCCACGCTCGCGTACCGGCGTCCGATGGAGGAATCCCCCGCCTACCGCCTCAACCACGAGGAGATCGTCAAGGCGCTCGAGGAGGGCATCGTCTTCGCCGAGAACCTCGAGCCCACCGAAGCCGTGGCGGACGAGTTCGGCTCGCTGAAGGCCGTCGTCTTCAAGCGCAAGGACGGCACGTTCGTCGAGCTCCCCTGCCGGACGCTGCTCATCGCCGCCGGCACCTCCCCGAACATCACCTACGAACGCGAGCTGCCGGGAAGCTTCCCGCTGGACGATCGCAAGAAGTTCTTTCGCCCGCATCGCGTCGTCAAAGGCGAGGACG
>JBDSFL010000450.1:0-3711 GCA_039919545.1 Thermoanaerobaculia bacterium
CGCGGCGAGCCTTCATGAATACATCGGATTTCACTCCGAAGATGCGGGGAGACGGTCGAGCGGTTCGTTTCGCTTCGGGTCTCCGCAGCCGATGACGATGCCTCTGCTCTCGGACTGCAACGTGGCCACCCTCCCGAACGGGTTGAGGCCCGACAACCAGATCGGCCCGTCAACGGCCAGGAACGATGATTCATCGTCCCGAACTCCGGGCGAACCGAGGAGGAGCAGGGCGGCTTCGGGGGACAGGAAGCGGCATCCCTTCTCGAGCGCGAAGGCCGGTGCCCGACACTCGAGCATTCTCCTAACGCTCGGCGCTCCGTTCGGCCGCCTCGCGAGCACCCGGTTCTGTGACGGTTCCCGATTCGACCCGACGAGCAGGAACCGTGGTCCTGCCCCGAGTCGATCGCCCACGGTGGGAGCGGGGCGGAGCCGCTCATAGACGGCGGTGAGGTCGTCGTGCGACGCCGAAGGGGAACCGACGACCCGAAGGAGCTTGTCAGCCAGCGAGCCATGCTTCGTCCAGCGGAGATCGCGCCACTGTTCCCGGCTTCCGGAGAAGCAGGAGAAGTGGAGTCCACTCTCAGCGAGCCGTTCGAGCCGGTAGAAGAGCAACGAGGACGAGACGTCGAGGCCGACACGGATCGAATCGATGGCGCTCGGGCTGTCGATGACGAGCGGGCGCGTCAGGACGCCCGTCCGCAGTCCCATGAGGAGCCAGGGAAGGTCCCTCTCGGGGATCCGGAGGTCACGCGGATCGAAGGCGAATCCGAAGACCTTGAGGTTGTAGTCCGAGAGGGCAGAGACTCGAAGCTCCAGATCAGGCAGTCGGTCGGAGAGCCCCTCGGCTTCGAGGAGGCGGACGAAGGTGCGGAGGTCGAGCCGATCTCCGCGCGGCGGTCTGGCGGAGCGAATCGCGTGCCAGGCGGGGAACCTGCTGGATCGCGAGACGCCGGGGAACGGCAGGACGGAGGAGAGGTGCTGGAGCATGTTCGTGACTCCCATCTGGACGATTCGGATCGCGCGGGCGATGCCGTCCGTCTCCGACCTGGAGAGCGGCGCTCCGACGGGAAGCGTTCCCGGCGAGGCGCCGATCTCCAGAGATGTCGTGTCAAGGAACGACATCAAAGAACCACGTCCCATCGGCTGTGTCAATAGGTTGTGGTGGATGACCACATCCTTCCCCTGCGGTGCCGTCCGAGGAACGCGAGGGGTGAGGTCGTTGAGTGTCTGGTGGGTTCGGTGGTCCTATTTGGCTACCAATCAGACACCGTTCAACCGTCAACGAGTCCCCCCTTCCGTGGCGGCCACCTCCACCGGCGCGCGCGACATGCGCAAAGCGAGCAGCTGTACGAGCGGGTCTCCGTCTGTGCCGTCTCCTTGCGCACTCGTCGCGACCGTCACCTTCAGGTAGGCCGCCCGGCTCTTGAGGATCTCGGCCATCGAGGGCGAGGCGTGCTCCACCCTCTCCACGAAGAGGACGGGGGTCCCGATGAGTGCGGGCACCGCCGAGGCCGCGATCCTGTCGCACGCGTTCTGCCGGATCGCGTGAATCCGCCGCGCCCGAAGTTCGGCCTCGAGAAATCCGAGCGCTGCCGAGAGCGCGAACGTGTCGGTGGTCGTGACCAAGAGCCCCCTCCCGCTCACGGCATGGCTCGGGAACTCGGCGACGAAGGCCCGGAGGAGCGCGACCGAAGGTTCGGTCAGCCTTCGGGCGAACGCCTCGGCGTCGTCGCTTCGCGTCAGCTCACGGAGGGTCCGTTCCTTCTGGGTCTCGACATCGTGAAGGAGGTACTCCCACACGAGCCGCCTGATCGCCTCGTCGTTCGGGAACCAGAGCGCGATCCGGTGCAGCGTCCCGAGGCTGATCCGGTCTCGACCGCTTCGGATGTGGGCGAGCTGGCTGCGTCCGAGACCGATCTCCCGCGCCAGCTCCGGCCACGAGAAACCGAGCGCGCGGGCGCGTCGCTCGAGTTCGTGCATGAGAGGGAGTGTGCGGAGCACAGGAGGGTATCGGCAGGGACGCCGACCATGGTGGTCGGTCGGAGCGTGATCCACGAGCGAATAAGACCGCTCGTGGGGAAACCCCACGGCCCACGACGCGTGTCGGGGCGAGAAACCGTACTGGAGGGTCTCGTGGGGAATCCCCACGAAGACGGAGGCTGGTCAGTCATAGATGCACGATTCGCTCTACGCTCCATTCGACGCGACTGTCAACCTCACCCTGCTGTCAACCTCACCCCCATTCTCCATGCTCCAATCTCCTCAGGCGCTTCTTCCACCCGGTAATGAGGCGGCGTACACGCACGACTCGCAGAGTGATCGAGTGACCGAGGCAGGTGCGGAAGGCCTTGTACAAGCCAATCTCCGAGCGCCCCCTCTTCGTCCTACGGCGAAGACCCTCCCGAAGAGGGCCGACGAAGAAGCCGGCGAAGAGGCTGGCGAAGAGGCCACCCCTTCGCCGAATGCCGAATCTGTCATCACGCCGCGGGACCGTGGGATCCTCGCCGCCCTCTCCCGCCTTCGGATCCTCTCGTACGGCCAGATCAGGCGCCGCTTCTTTCCCGGCAAGTCGATCGAGGCCGTTGGCCAGCGGATGCGGAAGCTTGCCTGGCGAGGGCTGGTCTCGCTCTGGCAGGACCCAGTCGTGCGGGGAGGGCGGCCCTCGTACGCGCTCCCGACGGCCGAGGGGTTGAGGCTCGGAACAGACGAGGTTCGAAGCACGGCGAGGGGCACTCCCTTCGAACGCCTCGTCGATCTGATGCTCCCGAAGAAGCCTCGCCAGCCGCTCGTCCTCGAGACCGGGATGCAGCCGCCTTTCCTGCCGCACCAGCGGGAGTGCAACCACCTCGCGCTTGGCTTCGGCGAGATGAAGAGCGCGCACCTGCTCTTCGCATCGACCTTGGAGCGTCCCTTCCCGAATACGCTCGCCGGCCTCGCCATGCCGCAGCCGGACCTGGTCATGGTGTTCGACATCGGTGGCACCCCCCGCCTCGTGTTCTGCGAGCACGACCGCGGGCAGGAGTCCCTCACGCACTTCCGCTCGGCCAAGGTTGAAAAGTACGCCGAGCTCGCTGTCCGGCCGGAGCTCGTGGAGGAGCTGTTCGGTTTCGGATCCTTCGAGGTCTGGGTGACAGTTCTCGACAAGCGGTTCCGGAGACCAATCGATCGGCTCCGCGCCCTCAGTGGGGAGGCGGCCAAGGCAGGTGCCGAGTACCTGTTCTCGTTCGCGCTCGCAGGCTGGGCGCACGACAACCCTGATGGGGTGGTGTGGTTCGTCAACGGAAACCCGCCGGAGGCGGACAGTCACGCTCTCCGCGACCACGCTTCGTCCCGACTCGTGAGCGTTGCGACGGAGCGAAGGCCCGGTCGGTCCTGATCGCGGACGAGCACGCCGGCCCGCTGTGGTACACATGTCGCGAGGAATGATGCGAGGAACGAAGACGTACGACCTTGTCGAGAGTCCAGGGGACAGGAGAGCCACACTGAGCGTTGGTCCTGCCGTGCACCAACCGCATCTGTTCGCCGGTACGGTCCAGTGGGTCTCGAAAGATGGAATCGTGCGACTCTCGCCTTACCTGGTGTCCCCAACGAGTGTGGAAGATGTGAAAGCGAAAGCTCTTGACTGGGTTCGGAAGAGCCTCTTCGCCGAATTCATTGCGACTCTCCGTCCGGAGCCCTGGTGAAATGCCATGCCCATGTGAACAGAGGTCT
>JBDSFL010000130.1:0-4469 GCA_039919545.1 Thermoanaerobaculia bacterium
CTCGAACCCCTTGTACCACTGCTCCTGCGTGATTTGACCGAGACTGCCGTCCTTCTTCGCGAAGAACAGTTTCGCTTCGGGATGAAACGCGACCTTCAGGCTCGGGACATCATTGAACTGGAGTCCGTGCAGGTACGCTTGGACCGTCTGGCGCACGACAGCTTCCTCTGGAGATGCCGCCTTCGCGAACGGCGCCACGACGACCGAGTGGAAGACGCAGAACACGACGGCGATGCGTAGTTTCATGTCGGCACTCCTCGCGCAATGGTAGGTGCCGCATTCCCCCCAAGCAAGCGAGTTGGCAGCGGGCGCGCGAAGGGTGGATGGCTCCTAGCCCGGTGAATCAGAATCCGAATTCAAGTCCGACCATGGCCCGGAAGTCGCGCTGCTTCCACGAGTTGCCCGTTGCCTTGGCCAGGTTCGTGAGTCCGACGGAATAGCTCGCTTCGCCGGACAGGGCAACGCGCGGCGACACGAGAAAGCGGACGCCCGCTCCTGCGGCCACGGCAACGCTGAAGCTTCCGAACTGATCACCCACGTCGAACTCCTGCCTGGCGGTGCCCGACGTGTTGTCGGATTTCGCCGAGAGGCGGACGCCCACGCTCGGGCCGATGAAGAGATAGGGCTCGATCTTCTGATCCCTGCGGAAGGTGGCCTTGAGCTGGAACGGAAACTCCAAAAAACCCAGCTTGTAGTCCGCGTCGATCGGCGGCAAGTTGTTGATGGGATCCTGGAATCGGATGGACGTCTCGCGCGACACGTAGAAAACTCCGACGCGGAACGAGAACAGGTCAGAGATTTGCTGGTCGAGGTAAATTCCCCCGACGAGCGAGCTGCTTCCCGATGGCGATCCGTCGGTGCGAAGGCTCGTCTCGATGCTCGTGCTCGGCGCGTTGATGCCGACGAAGGCTCCGGCCCAGGTCGATTGCGCCAGAGCGGGAGTTGACGCTCCGAGGGCGACCAGGCCGAGGGCGCACAGGGTTTTGGAGAACATGGGGGAGACCCTCCTACAACCACCGAAGAAAAACGTAGGCGACGAGTTTATACGAGAGCAGTCCATCGCCTTTCGGTCCGCTCATCCGATCCTGCCAAGGCATCGTCTCTCTTTCGAGGACATTTGCGCGCACCTCCTTCGTCCTTGGTATCGTTCCGCCCACTAGGCGCCGGTTTCGTCGCGCCGCGGGAGGCCGCCATGCCGAGAGTCGTCTTCACCCGGAACCTCGAGCGACACCTTTCGTGTCCTGCGAGCGAGGTGGCGGGTGCCACGGTGCGCGATGCCCTGCAGGGCGTCTTCACCGGGAACCCGCGACTGCGAAGCTACATCCTCGACGACCAGGGGCGGCTTCGTTCGCACGTCAGCATCTTCGTGAACGGTGAGATGGTGCGCGATTCCGCGGAACTCTCCGATCCGGTCGAGAGCGGGGGAGAGATCTTCGTCATGCAGGCTCTGGCCGGAGGTTGATTTGAAGAAGCTTCTCGTCGCCACACGCAAGGGTCTCTTCGCCGCGATGCCTTCCGCGACGACCTCCCTCCCGGCAAGCGCCGACGACTGGGCGCTCTCGCCGATCGGCTTCGTGGGCGAGCCGGTCTCCATGGCGCTGCACGACCCGCGCGACGGCGCGCTCTATGCCGCGCTGAATCTCGGGCACTTCGGCGTGAAGCTGCATCGCTCTTCGGATGGCGGGGCGACCTGGAGCGAGATCGCCGCGCCCGCGTTTCCCCCGCAGAGCGCGGCCGAGGCGAAGGCCGAAGCGGAGTGGCCGAAGGCGTCCCCCTGGTCGCTCGTTCAGTTCTGGTGCCTCGAGGCGGGTGGCGCGGACGAGCCCGGCGTGCTGTGGGCCGGCACGATCCCGGGAGGGCTGTTCCGTTCCGCCGATCGTGGCGCGAGCTGGGAGCTGGTGCGCTCGCTCTGGGATCGCCCCGAGCGCAGGCACTGGATGGGCGGCGGGTACGACCACCCGGGCATCCACTCGATCTGCGTGGATTCGCGCGACGCGCGTCACGTCACCGTGGGCGTCTCGTGCGGCGGCGTGTGGGTGACGCGTGACGGCGGCGGCTCCTGGAAGCTGAAAGCCGACGGCATGTTCGCGGCCTACATGCCCGAGGGGCGGCAGCACGATCCGAGCATCCAGGATCCGCACCGGCTCGACAGCTGCAACGCAGCCCCCGACGTTCTCTGGGCGCAGCACCACAACGGGGTGTTCCGCTCGATCGACGGCTCGGCCTCGTGGCAGGAGGTCCCCGACGTGAAGCCGTCGGTGTTCGGCTTCGCGGTGGCGGCGCATCCGAAGGAGCCGGGCACGGCGTGGTTCGTGCCAGCCGTGAAGGACGAATGCCGCGTCCCCGTGAACGGCGAGCTCGTGGTGTCGCGCACGCGCGACGGGGGCAAGTCGTTCGAGGTGCTCCGGAACGGATTGCCGGTCGGCAAGGCATACGACCTCGTTTACCGGCACGGCCTGGCGGTGGATGCATCGGGCACCCACCTGGCCATGGGGTCCACCACGGGCGGCCTGTGGCTCTCCGCGAACGAGGGCGATTCGTGGCGGCTCCTGTCGGCCCATCTCCCGCCGGTCTACGCGGTCCGGTTCGCGGACTGATCCCGAACCGGACCGCAAAACGCGCCTTACTTCGTGGGCTGCGAGACCTCGCGCACGACTTCCATCGCCTGCTTCGGGCTCACCGCGCGAACGAGGTCGGCCTGCGCGAGGATGCCGGCGCAGCGCCCGGTCTCGTCCACCACGAGCATCCTCCGGAGCTGGTGCTTCTCCATCAGCTCGAAGGCGTCATCCACGGAATCCTTGAGCGTGATGGTCTTCACCGGCGACGTCATGCAATCGCGCGCGGCCATCTGCAGCGGGTTCTGCCCAAGGGCGATGATGCGGACCACGATGTCGCGATCGGTCACGATGCCGATGGGTTGAAGCTTCTCGCGGTCCTCGACGACGGGGATCGCCCCGCAGTCGTTGTCGATGAGCATCTGGGCCACTTCCTGCAGGCCCGTCTCGGGAGTGCAGACGGCGGGATCGGCGGTCATCAATTCCTTGATTTGCATGGGATTGTTCTCCTTGCCGCGCGCCATTCACAGCGAAGCGGCCTCGACCCAAAGCTGCGCAAGAGGCGTGCCGTCGCCAGGTGCCGCCGCTGCGATCCCGCGTCCTTGGCGGTGGGCTTGACCTGGATCAGTTCCCGAAGAGGAGCGAGTCTGGCACGTTCAGCGGCTCCTTCTTCACGCCGGGCTCTGCCTTCACCGGGGTCGAGAGCTTGAAGCTCTCGTCGGGGTGGGCGTCGTACGCGATGATCGTGTCGCGCACCATCTTGGGCTGCTGCAGGCTCCAGGCGATGAAGGCCGCGTCCAGCTCGGCGATGGAGAGCTTCAGCGCTTCCTTCACGGCCTCCTCGGTCTGGCGGCCATCGCGGAACGACTTCAGCAATCGGTGGATTCCGGGGAGGCCGAAACGCGCCTCGATGAAGGCCACCACCCACTCGGACTCCTGGTAGGCCTGCTCCACGAGCGCGGCGTCGGAGAACGATTGCAGGACGCCTTCGACGACGGGGATCGAGAGCAGGGAATGCTGTGCGGAGTATTCGGTGATGTAGTTGGGACGGAAGCGGCGCATCTCGACGTGCTGCGCGAGCCCTTCCTGAAACCAGTGGGGCGCGCGGCCGTCGGTGACGTCGGCGATCATCGCGTGGGCCAGCTCGTGCGTCATGATCGAGACGACGAGGGGTGAGAACTCCGCCACGCCGGCCAAGGGCACCCGCACCGTTCCGTCGAACAGGCCCAGGATGTCCGCGCCGCCGGCGTAGGTGCGCCGGAACTCGTCGTACCAGAGGAGCTGCACCGAGACCTGCTTCTCCGAGGTGCCGGGAACCCACTTCAGCAGCCGCGTCCGCTCGGCCTCCAGGACGCGCGAGGCGCCGACGGCAAAGGTCGCCGCGCGCTCTGGCGGGTAGCGAAGATGGAAGTGGGCGGCTTCCGAGGTCGAGTACGACGTGTGCAGCCGCTGCTGCGTGCGCACCTGGCGCAGCCGCTCGGAGAGGAAATCCATCCGGATGCGCGGCGCCCCCTTCTGGATCATCTTCAGCGCCAGCTCGAACTCGTCGAAAGTGACCAGCATCTCGCCCAGCTCGTAAAGGAGATACGCCGAGCTTCGCTTGAGAAACGCGGTGTTGGCGGCGAGGTCCGTCAGGATCTTCCTGGCTTCGTCGACCTTCCTGGTGCGCTGGAGCGCGCGTGAGCGGAGCATGAGGAGCCCGGAGGGCACGTGCTCGTCCCGTCCCCCGAACGCCGCGGTGATGGTGACGATGTCTTCCCAGCGCTGATGCTGGGCGAGGCTCCGGCAGGTGCGCTCGATCTGGCGCCGCAGGAGAGGCATCGCGAGCATCGTGACCGTGGGAGGGCGATCGACGAAGCGGGCGGAGCGGGCCAGCGCTTCGTCCGTCTCCGAGCGGTCCTGGGCGCCTGCGTC
>JBDSFL010000496.1:0-4101 GCA_039919545.1 Thermoanaerobaculia bacterium
CTCGCGGGGAAGATCGTGTTTCTCGACGAAGCCCCGGAGGTCAAGACGCACGAGGCCGCGGACTCGAAACGGTACTCGAGCGCGGCACTCGAGGAGCTGTCGGCCTACGAGATCAAGGGGCCGCGGAAGCCCTCCGAGCGCGATCGGCTGCGGAAACGCTTCACGTTCCGGAAGAAGCTCAACGAGTTTTTCGAGGACGAGAAGGTGCTGGCGACCGTCGAGGTTTCGCGCGGCGACGACGGGACGATCTTCGTGCAGGGGGGAGGCTCCTACAAGAAAGACGAGCCCACGGGCCCACCCGCGCTCGTGATGGGGACCGAGGCCTACGGACGCATCCTGCGGCTGCTGGAGAAGAAGATCCCGGTGCGGCTCGCGGTGGACGTGAAGGTCGCGTTCACGGACGAGGATCCCGCGGCGGCGGCCAACACGATCGCGGAGCTGCCGGGCACCGACAAGAAGGACGAGATCGTGATGCTCGGCGCGCACCTCGACTCCTGGCACGCGGGGACCGGCGCGACCGACAACGGCGCCGGCGCGGCCGTGGCGATGGAGGCGATCCGGATCCTGAAGGCGGCCGGCCTGAAGCCGCGGCGCACGGTGCGTGTGGCGCTGTGGGGCGGCGAGGAGCAGGGGCTGCTCGGCTCGACTGCGTACGTGAGCAGGCATTTCGCCTCCCGCCCCGAGCCCACCGACCCGAAGGAGAAGGAGATCCCGGCCTTCTTCCGGCAGCGGTCCGGCCCCATCACCTTCCTCCCTGCGTACAAGAAGCTCTCGGCCTATTTCAACCTGGACAACGGGTCGGGGAAGATCCGCGGAATCTATTCGCAGGAGAACGCGGCCGCCGCTCCCATCCTGGAGGCCTGGCTCGCGCCCTTCCGTGATCTCGGCGCCACCACGGTGACCATGCGGAACACCGGCGCTACCGACCACATGAGCTTCGACGCGGTGGGGCTGCCCGGCTTCCAGTTCATCCAGGACGAGCTCGACTACATGTCGCGCACGCATCACTCCAACATGGACGTTTACGAGCGGGTCCAGCGGGCCGACATGATGCAGGCCGCCGTGGTGATGGCCGCCTTCGTGTACGACGCCGCGATGCGGGACCAGATGATGCCGCGCAAGCCGATCGCTCCCGATCCTCCGAAAGAGGCGAAAGAGGCGAAGGACAAAGACGAGGACACGAAAGACGCGCCGAAGACGCCAGCAGCCGAAACGCCCAAAGGAGCTCCGAAAGACGAACCGAAGGACATGCCGAAAGTTCCCGCGCTGAAGGATCCGATCACGGCCCATCCCTGAATCGCGCGGCGTCTTATAGTCCTGGCGTGAAGGCGATTCTCTACCTGCACGGCCTGGCTTCTTCTCCGAAAGGGCGCAAGGCGGATCTCCTCGCGAAGCGTTTCTTGAACGATGGCTACGAGGTGGTCGCCCCCGATCTGAACGTGCCGTCGTTTGCGAAGCTCAGCTTCGACGCGATCGTGGAGCGGGCTGCACGCGAGCACGCGGCGGTCCGGCCCGCGGTGATCGTCGGCAGCTCGCTCGGCGCCCTCGTCGCCCTCGCGCTGGCGCACCGCATTGGCATTGGCCCGACGGCGTCACCGCTGGTGCTCGTGGCGCCGGCGCTCGCGTTCGGCGAACGCTGGCGCACGAAGCTGCCCGACGGCGACACCCTGGATGTCTTCCACTTCGGCGAGGGAAGGACGCTGCCGGTTCATCGCCAGTTCTTCGAGGGGATGGCGGCCGTCGCGGTCGAGCGGGAGCCGCCGCCGGTCGGCGTCTCGGTCGTGATGGGGACGGACGACGAATCGGTGCCCATCGAGCAAGTCGAGGCGACGTGGAAGAGCTGGGAGGAGTCGGGGCGGCTGATTCCGGGCTCGCGCTTCCATCGCGTCGAAGGGGGAGACCATTCGCTCCTGGCGCACGGAGACGTGATCGAGCGCGCGCTGCGGGAGCGGCTCGCCGTTTCTTAGGCGCGCCGCTTGCCCCGCCGGCTCTCGGCCGTGCGGAGAAGAAAGGCGAGCAACGTGCCGGCGAGGTAGGCGCCCGGGATCGAGCGGCGATAGGCCGCGAACGCGGGATCCCCGTAGACCTTCAGGAGATAGAGCCCCGCGGCCGTCCCGAGCACGAGTCCGTGCAGCGCGGCGAGCCGCTTCGTCGCGAGCGACCCGAGCGATTCCGCCAGCAGCAGGAGCGCCGCGGCCGCGAGCGCGATCGCCGGATAGTGCCGCAGCCACAACGCCTCCTCGGGCCATTCGCCCAGCGCCACCTCGCGCTGCACGAGAGCGGCGGCGAGCGGCAGCAGCAGCCAGAGCCCGACGAGCAGGAATTTTCCCGCCGCCCGGCCGAGGCTGCCGGTGCGGCCGTGCGAGCGCCGGCGCGGTCCACGCGCGCCGACCGCGCTCTTGAGATCCTTGATCGCGCTCTTCTTGAGCCCGGTCTGTTCCGCCAGGCGCAACGGCCCGATCCGGTTCGCCATCGAGAGCTGCAACAGGAACAGCGCCCAGAACGCGAGCGCGAGCGGCACGGGGCGCCCCATGAGGACCAGAAGAAGACCGAGAGAAAAGAGGGCCAGCCCCAGCGTCTCGATGAACCGATGCGTGCGCGCGATGGTGCGGGCCGCGCTCCCCTCGCCACGGCGCGAAGCAAGCGCCCGGTGCGCGGCGGCGAAGCCGAGAGAGAGGAGGACGAGAACGCCGAGAAAGGCGGCGGCGGCCGGCGTGACGAGCAGCCGGAATGCAGCGATCGGAATCGCGGCCGCGGTGAGGAAGGCGAGCGCGCGGAAGGCGCGGATGGGGCTTTCGGGTCCCGAGGCGAGGGACGCGTACAGCGCGATCAACCCGCTCGCGAGCAGCGCGACGAGCCACGGCGCGCGCCCGCCGAAGGGCAATCCGCCGACGCTCAACCCCATGTCGAGCGCATCGAGCCGTCCCGTCGTTCCCGTGCGGTCCAGGAACCAGAGCGTCAGCGCGCCGAGGCGTGAGAGGAGAAGCGGGATCGTCACGAGAGGCCCGAGGGTACCTCGCCTTCAAAGTGCCGCGACTTGACGCTGGCGGCGCGCGCCGGTACCTTCCGGCGACCCCATGGCAGCAACCTATACCGCCCGTGACATCACCGTCCTCGAAGGCCTCGAGCCCGTACGCAAGCGGCCCGGCATGTACATCGGCGGCGTGGATCCGCGCGGGCTCCATCACCTCGTCTGGGAGATCGTCGACAACGCGGTCGATGAGGTCATCAACGGCTACGCCACCCGCATCGAGGTCTGCCTCTTCGCCGATGCGCGTGAGGTGGAGATCTCGGACAACGGGCGCGGCATCCCCGTGGACATCCATCCCAAGTACAAGAAGTCCGCGCTCGAGCTGATCCTCACGACGCTCCATGCGGGCGGGAAGTTCGATCAGGAGAACTACGTCCATTCCGGGGGCCTGCACGGCGTCGGCTCGTCCGTCGTCTGCGCGCTCTCGTCCGAGATGACGGTCACCGTGCGGCGCGACGGCAGCGAATGGCAGCAGACGTATGCGCAGGGGAAGGCGACCTCGCCGGTTTCGCGCATCTCGAAGGAGAAGATCCGGGGCTCGGGAACCACGATCCGCTTCCGCCCGGATGCGGCGATCTTCGGCAAGCTCGCCTTCGACGCCGAGGAGATCAGGAGCCGGCTGGAAGCCAAGACGTATCTTCATCGCGGCCTCCGCGTGGTTTTCGTGGACGAGACGCAGAAGCCCCCCTTGCGCGAGGAGTTCGCGCACGACGGCGGCGTGGCCGACTACCTCAAGAAGGTCGTGGCCGATCGCGGCAAGGCGCCCACCCACGCCACGCCCTTCGTCCTGGTGCGGGAGGCCGACCCGCGCATCGAGCTGGCGCTGCAGTGGACCGAGGCGACCGACGAGACGATCCGCTCGCACGTGAACGGCATCCCCACGCCGTCCGGCGGGACCCACGAGAACGGCCTGAAAGGCGGGCTCGTGAAGGCCGTGCGCAACTATCTCGGCACGCACGAGCTGCTGCCGAAGGGGGTGAGCCCGACCGCCGAGGACGTGCGCGAGGGGATGGTGGCGGTGCTCTCGGCCTACGTGATGGAGCCGCAGTTCCAGGGGCAGACGAAGGACC
>JBDSFL010000512.1:0-3766 GCA_039919545.1 Thermoanaerobaculia bacterium
CGAGCGGTGGCCACAGGCGCTGGAACGCAGCGCAGAGAGGACCAAGGTGCAGCTGTCCGCATGAGGAACGTCCCGATCGAGACCAACGTCGGCTACGAGTTCGTCATCCGCAATCGGAAGTACCAGATGATCGTTCTCGAGGAGGAGGACGTCGAGGGCGACCCGACGATGTGCGTCTACGACGATCAGGACGACGAGCCCATCGTCTCCATTCACCTGGCCGAAGCCGAGATCAGCGTCCGCCAAGACACGGAGGTCAACCGATGACTGACACGATCGACATCACCCCGACCCACGACGGACAGATCGCCATCGCCAATCGCTTCGCTCGCATGATCATCGCGGACGTGAAGTCCACGAAGCGCGCCGCAGCCGATCAGGAGCTGCTCGCCGGGCTGATCGACATCGTGTTCACGCTGGGCTTCAACGCGCCACGGCACACGATCGAGGCGGCGCTGGCCGAGAAGGAAGCCATCCTCGCCGAGATCCTCGGGTGAAGGTCTTCCGCTGCAGGGGCTGCGGGCAGGAGAACACGGTGGCCGCGGTCCGGCTGGAAGGCATCGCAGAGGAGATCGAGGTATGACCGAGATCCAAGAGCGGCTGGAGTACCTGAGAGGCGAGATCCGCGCCGAACGGATCAGCTACGGCGAGCTGTACGAGCTTCAGACGCTGGCCGAGCACATCGACAAGTGGGATGTGGAGCTGCTCGAGTGGGCCGGTGTGCCCGAGTTCGAGGAGGACAAGGATGCCTGAGTACGTATTCGACGTCTCCATCGCGGCGAAGCTGACCATCAAGGTCGAGGCGCCAGACGACGACAAGGCGTGGGAGCTAGCCTCGCTCTACTTCATCAACGACTGGGAGAACGCGGGCCCGCTCCGGCTGGGCGACGTTCTCCTCGAGGACGCGGCACCGGACAGCGTTCTCGACGCCTCGATCATCGACATCGGCGAGAGCGGATGGCGCAGGGCCAAGGATGACCCGAACTACGATCCGGAGGTGGACGGCGAGGATGGTTGAGATGCACCTGCCGTTCCTGCTGGGGACTGACCCCTCCGGGACGCCCATCGAGCTCGACCTGGCCTCCCTGCCCCACCTGCTGGTGGCGGGGACGACCGGGTCGGGGAAGAGCGTGTTCCTGAACTCGCTCCTGAGCGACATCATCGAGCGGAGCAGCGCGAAGCTCGTGCTGATCGACCCCAAGCGGGTCGAGTTCCACCCGTACAAGTCGCTGGCGCCGGTCTATGTCAAGGAGGACGCCATCGTCGATGCGCTCAACTGGCTGGTCGAGGAGATGGACCGGCGCTTCATTCTCCTCGAGGGCAGGAACGTCCGGGACATCGACCAGTACAACCGGGAGCGGCCGCTTGACGACAAGCTCGACCGGATCGTCGTCGTGATCGACGAGCTCGCCAACCTGATGCTCAGCATGAAGGATCGCGTCGAAGTGCCACTCACGCGCGTGGCGCAGATGGCGCGCGCGGTCGGCATCCACCTCGTGCTCGCGACGCAACGGCCCACGGTCAACGTCGTCACGGGCCTCCTCAAGGCCAATATCCCCGGGCGCGTTTCCTTCGGCGTGATCACCGCGACCGACAGCCGGGTCATCCTCGACGAGGAGGGCGCGGAAGCGCTGCTGGCCAAGGGCGAGATGCTCGCCCGGATTCCGGGTGTCCGGGGGCTCCGCCACCTGCAGGGAAGGTTCACGTCGCTCGAGGACGTCGAGCGCGTTGTCCGCACTCACACGGAGGTTCACTGATGGCCACCGAGACATTCGAGATCATCGACCAGCACATCCCCTCGCTCTCGGACGAGAACGAGGCCGAGATCCTCGACAACGCGATGCTGCTGGGGATCTACGACGAGGGCGTCGGCGTCGACGTGGCCGACCTCGCCATCCGGACCTGTCACTGCGGCGTGCGGATCGACGGCTTCTACGAGTACGTCGCCCACCTGAAGGAGGTGCTCGCATGATCGACATCAGGGTCGTCGACATCGACGGCAAGGAGCTGCCCGGCATCCCGACCGCCCGCCTCATTCAGAACGGCGGCGGGATGGCCTACTTCGTCCCGCCGGAGGAGGGGGACTCGCCCGCAGCCAAGGGCGTCTGGTATCTCCAGGCGCCGGGTTACGAGAGTCCGACCGGTGAGTACCAGCGTGTTCGCATCGTCCGGGAAGAGCGGCCCTTCTGATGGGGGCCTACCGCTACCAGTGCGAGGCCGATGACTGCAAGCGCGTCCACTGGCCGCGCAACGGCGGCAACCCCACCGGCTCACGCGACCTCGACGGTGACGACCCCGGTGATGGCAGCCGCTACCACCCCGAATGCTGGACGGACGAGGGCGCCTTCCACGAGTGGGTCTCCCGCCTGGCCCAGACAGACCCGGAGGCGGCACTCGCCGAGGAGGACGCCCGGTACCACGACCACCTGCCGGAGGGCGTCAACTGCCGCCTGTGCGGCATCGAACACGCAGCCCTGCACCCGGAGTTCGCATGAGAAGGTACCGCCCAATCGGGGTTATCCCCGCGACCGAAACGCCGAGCGTGGATCAGGCCCGACGAATGTTCAGCGACAGGGTGTGTTTCTGGTGCGGGCGCGGTCCGTTTGAGCTTCTGGCCCGCCACGTTTCGTTGGTCCACGAGGTCGCGCCTCTTCAGCTCCGAGACATGGCGCTGGTCAACAACAAGGCCTCCACGGCATCGCCGGAGCTTCAGGCGGCGCTCAGCTCCCGAATGCAGGATCAGATTGAGCGAGACCCAGAACGGCAGCGCCGGTATATGAAGCTGGGTCGCCACCAGCCACGCGAGCTGCCGGAAGTCACGCGGCGCAACGCTCAGGCGAGAGCGCGCCTGATCGCCGGGAATACAGAAGCGGCCCGCCGGGGCGGGCAGACACGGGCACGTCTAGGCTCTCGCGACGCGCGCGGGCGCTTCGACGAGGATCCACCAAAGGAGGTTCTCGCATGAACTACGTCCTGTACGTCCACGACCCGGAGAACGTCTTCAACATGAAGGCCGCGGAAGTCCAGCGTGAGTTGGGCGAGCTGATCGCTGACTACACGATGCAGAAGGTCACGATCGACATCGTGCCGATGGACGAGGAAGTCAGGCGCCTGCAGGAGGAGGTCACGAGTCTCGAGGACGAGCTCGGGAACCTCGAGGCCGAGCAGTTCGACAACCGCGAGGGTCAGCCCGAGTTCAACGGCGCCTACGGGAACATCTGATGAGCGTCCCGTGCCTCTACCCGAGCCAAGATGACTACGAGTACCTGCCCGAGGAATACGAGGGCTGGAAGACCACGGACACGTGCAACCACGCGCACTGCGTCGATGGCGACTACTACGCCCGGCTGTACGCCCACCAGCCGAAGCCGCTGACCCGAGAGGATCGGGAAGAGATTGAGGCAGACATACAGCTCATGCGCGACGAGTATCACGGACGCGACCTAGACGGGAGGGTCGTCCGCTGATGGAAGACCGCTACGCCACACTGCAGCTCGAGATCCTGAAGACCGATCGGATCCCGGACGGGAGTCGCAACATCGCCAAGCTCCTGCAGGACTGGGGCTTCGGCAAGCAGCCCCAGGAGTGCTTCTGGGTTATCTCCACCGATGCTGCCGGACATATCCGGACGGTCGTGGAGGTCGCCCGCGGCGGACACGCCGAGGTCGAGATCCACATCCCCGCCGTCCTGACGGCGGTCCTCGTGTCGGGCGGGACGGTCTTCTCGGCCGCGCACAACCACCCGACCATCAGCGTCATGCCGAGC
>JBDSFL010000135.1:0-3315 GCA_039919545.1 Thermoanaerobaculia bacterium
GGGAGAGACCAGGACCTTCGAAGGGTGAAGAACCATTTTCGGGCAGGGGGATCGACGGCTTCACGGCGTGCTCCTTGTTCTTTCGGCTGCCCGGTCAGTAGTTGAAGATGAAGTCGAGCTTGTTGAGGAGCACGAACTGGAGGTCCTCGGCGACGCTCGTCTTGTTCGCGCCCGGAGCCGAGAAGAGCGCCAGCGCCGCGGTGTTTTCGGAGACGGATGGGGGCCGCGACAGGGTGGAGACATAGAGCGAGGTGACGATGGCCTGCGGCGTGGAATTGGCCGCGATGAGCTTGTTCACGGCCGAGCCCGCGGTCGCATTCTTGATGCGGTTCGTCACCACGACGGAATCGTTCATGGACGAGAGCGCCTGCGCGATGGAGCCCTCGTATGAGCGGGGATCGGAGTCCCGGTCGCCGCGCGAGAACGTGTCGAGGAAGTTCCTGATCGCCACGTTCGCGGCGGGGTTGCGCGCCTGCGGCTCGTTCGTGTCGGGCAGCTGGATGGCGCGCGTGACGGGGCTCGCGTAGCCGACGACGGGGATGTTGATGTTCACGTTCGTGGCCTTGGTGATGGCGTCGTACATCATCTCGGCGCCGAGCCGCCGAACGTAGTGACGCGCGAAGTACGGGGCATACGTGTCGCTCCACGTGCCGGGGTAGAAGGACGAGAGCTGATAGGCGCTGGAGTTCGTCATGAGCCGCAGGACGGCGCGCAGGTCAAAGCCGCTCGCCTGGAACTCGGTGCCGAGCCGCACGAGCAGGTTCGGATGCGTGGGCTGGATCGTCCACGGCGAGGGAGGCGGGTTGGCCGGATCCTGCCGGGCGAGGTCGAAGCTGTCGGCGGGGTCCACGATGCCGAGCACGAACAGCTCCTTCCAGAGGTAGTTCACCGTGGCCTTGGCGAATTGCGGATCGGCCGTGACCATGCGGGCGATGGCGGCGCGGTAGTTCTCGCCGGCCAGAGGCTTGCCGCCCGTGAGCAGGAACGTGGGCGTGATGGCCGTCATGCCGGTCGGCGTGGTCCAGGTGCCGTCGCGAACCGTCTTGTTGCCTGTCGTGGTGTTCAACCGGTAATCCCCCGTCGGGAGATCGCTGATGAGGACCTCGGAAGCCCCGCCCTGGACGTTGACGGGCTGGTACCGGATGCGCGAATAGAAGGCCGACATGCCCCAGAAGTCTTGCCGCTTCACGCCCGCGCCCCAGAGGTTGATGGAGTCGAGATGCCCCGACCCGTTGTGGCACGAGGTGCAGAAGAGGGCGTTGGCTCCCAGGAAGAGCGAGCCCGTGGTGGCGGCGAGGTTGTCGTAGCTGTCCTGGATGGGGCCGTTGTTCTGCTGGTTGCGCAGCGTGAAGTTCGCGGTGGGCACCTGGTACGTGTCGCCCGTGCCCGTGATCAGCTCGCGCACCATGACGTCGTACGGCTTGTGCGAGCGAACGGAATCCACGAAGTAACCGTGCAGGGCATTCCGGCCCGTCGAGCCGAGCCGCCCGCTGTCGGCGAAGCCGGTGGTGCGGTAGAGATCGTCGAGGAAGAGCGTCCAGCGGTCGGCGAACGCGTCAGAGGCGAGCAGGGCGTCGATCTGCCGCGCGCGCTTGTCGAGCGTGGGGTCGGCCAGGAATGACGTGACCGTGGCGGCGTCGGGAATGCGGCCCGTGAGATCGAGCGTGACGCGGCGCAGGAACTCGGCGTCGGTGGCGAGCGGCGCGGAGGGGACCCCGTCGGCCGCCATCTTCCCCAGGATCTCGTCGTCGATGAAGTTCGCGCGGCGCACGTGCGTGAGCAGGCCGCCATTGCCACCGTCGACGACCGGTTTGGTTCCGGCCAGCGCCTGCGGGTGCGAGGAGGCGAACATCCCCGTGGTGCGGCCCACGAGGCGGCGGTGCTGGGCGCCGTCGCGGTCGACAGCCCCGCTCAACCCGCAGTCGCTGCGCGGAGCGGCGGGAGCGGGCGCCGCGAGCGCGTTGCCCTCATCGTCGAAGGCCTGCGGGCCCGCCGGAGAAGAAGCCGGTGCGTCGGCTGAGCGCGGCGTGACCGCGGCGGCGCGGAGGGCAACGAACGAGAGAGACAGGGCCAGGGTGGCTACGAACGCGCGATGGGGAACGGTCATCGACGTTTCCTCCGATACGGCTGTCCGACGTGGGGAGAGAGACAAAGGATTACGAAATGGGGTGGAGACGGCGAGTTTATTCCCCTCCTTCGAGGAAAATGTGCGCTTCCGCACGGTTCCGAGGCCCTTTCGAGGATTCGCGCGCCTCTTTCGAGTAGAGTTCGAGCTGGGAACTCCGCCCGTGTCGTCGAAGCTCGACCGTCTCCGCGAACGATTTTTTGAGGGCGTTCCTCGCTACCGGTGGCTCGAGACCATCGGCCGGGGTGGGATGGGGATCGTCTTCAAGGCGCAAGACCTCGACCTCGACGACGTGGTCGCCATCAAGGTCCTCTCGCCCGATCTCGACTCGGACGACCAGGAGCTGCTGATCCGCTTCAAGCGCGAGATCAACCTCAACCGGAAGATCAAGCACCCGAACGTGGCGCGCATCCACGACTTCGGCACCAGCGGCGACTACCCCTACATCACGATGGAGTTCATCCCCGGGCAGGATCTGCGCACGCTCATCTACCAGCAGCGCGGGCTCTCGGCCGCCAGCGCCATCGCCATCCTGCGGCAGATCGCGCTGGGCAGCGAGGCGGCCCACAAGCTGGGCATCGTGCACCGCGATCTGAAATCGCAGAACGTGATGGTCGAGGACAGCGGGGCCGTGGCCATCCTGGACTTCGGGCTGGCGCGCGGAAAGCGCTCCGAGGTGCTGACGCTCGACAGCATCATGATCGGCACGCCGCACTACATGCCGCCCGAGCAGGCGCTGGGCCGCCCCACCGATGCGCGAAGCGACATCTACTCGATCGGCGTGATGGCGTTCGAGGCGCTCACCGGGCACGTGCCATATGCGGGCGAATCGCCCCTCGTGATCGCCATGAAGCACGTGTCGGAGCCGATTCCCGACGATCTCTCGCACAACCCCGAGCTGCCTCCGGAGCTGGTCGCCATCGTGCTGAAGGCGCTGGCGAAGAGTCCCGATCACCGCTTCCAGTCCGCCGCCGAGCTGGAGGCCGAGCTGGGCATGGTGCGGCTGGCCACCACGAAGTCGGGCGAGATGCCGGGCGTCGCCGCGGCCGCCGCGGCCCTTACAAGTGACAAGGCGCGCGCGGGCACGCCGGCGCCGCTCCACACGCTGCGTATGGACGCCCCCATGCCCGAGGTGCTCAGCCCCGCGCCCCCGCAGGCTCCGCCCGCTCCCGCCGCGGGCGAGCGGCCGG
>JBDSFL010000586.1:0-4269 GCA_039919545.1 Thermoanaerobaculia bacterium
CATCGCCCTGATGGAACGAGCTCTCCGGGCCGGCATCGGAGAGGATCGCCGCGGGGGCCCCTCCCAGCGACGCTTGAGCCACCCAGCCGCGATCGGTCCACCAGTCGGCCGCGTCCAGGCGCCCGGCGGCGAGATCGTCGATGCGCCAGCGCACGAGGAAGCCGCGGTGGTCCGCCGAGACGTTCTCGGCCATCGCGAGCACGTGCGCGCCGTCGGGATCGGGAAAAACGCCGCCGGAAATGACGATCCCTTGGGGGGCGCTCGAGGGAGCCACGACCCTCACGCTCCAGGAGAGGGGATCGCTGGACGCGTCGTCCACGATAGCGGCACGCCAGCCCTCGACCGCAAAGCCGAGGCCCTGCCCGGGCGTGGGCTTCAGCCGCCGCAGGAAGACGACGAGCGTGCGGCCGAGCCGGATGCCGTGCGCCGGCCAGTACCAGCGGTCTCCTTCCTCGGCGAAAAACGAGGAGGGCGAAGCCGTCGTGCCGCGCCAGGCGAATTGCATCTCGGCACGGGCCGGGTCGGCGCCGCGCTGGACCGCGACGGTGTTGCGCACCACGCGCGATTCGCTGCGGCGCAACGCCGCCGTTCGCGCGACGAACGTGTCGCCGAACAGCCAGAAGATGCGCCCGTCGTCGAGCGGGATCGAGTACGCCGCGTCGGCTCCCAGCCAGCGCGCGTCTCGATGAAAGAGCACATCCGCCTCGGGCCATGCCGTGCCGAGGAGGGCGGGCGATGCGCAGCGCCGGAGCGGGGTTCCGGCCGCGGCGGCGCCCGGGATCGGACGATGCGGGACGAGAGCATCGGCCGAAGACGAGTCCCCGGTGTCCGTCGCCTGCGCGCCGCAGACGTCGCGCGAGAGCAGCGCCAGGAAGAGGGCGAGGGACCAAGCGAGGGGCCGCACCAGAGCAGTCTATCCGCGGAGTTTTCCGCAGGCGAAGCTCGGCCCTAGCAGCCCGTGGCGAAAGTAGGAGGGGCCGGACGTATGCGGCTTGCGAGGCAAGATCAAGGCGCAGCGGCGTGTGATGGAGTGGTTCTCCTGCCACGTCGCTGCAACGCCTGACGATGTGCCCTTCCGAGAGTCCCACGCGCACGAACGCGATCTCGCTGCCGTCGGGAGACCAGTCCGCATCCACGGCCGCACCCACCACCTTGCGCGCCTCGCCGCCGAAGATGGGCACGCGATAGATCGCTCCTTCATCCACGTTGCCGCGCGTGAAGAGCACGGAGGAGCCGTCGGGAGAGATGCGCGGGTTCGTATCGGGACCCTCGGTGAGCGCCTGGGTGGGAGCGCTCGTCTCCTCCTGCGTCGGCACGCGAAGGCTTCTCCTCGCCAGGCCGAAGTCGAGGATCTTCAACCGCCCGTCCTTCATCACGAAGAGGTTCTCCGGCTTCAGATCGCGGTGGACGATTCCCTTGTCGTGCGCCGCGGCCAGACCCTTCGCCATCTGCTGCGCGTACTCGACGGCCTTGCGCGGCGCGATCGCACCGAGGTCGAGCCGAGCCCGCAGCGTCTCCCCTTCGAGAAGCTCCATCACCGCGAAAGAGCAGCCGTCGACGCGACCGAAATCGTGGATGGCGAGGATGTTCGGGTGCGACAGCGCCGCCACGGCACGCGCCTCGTTCTCGAACCGCTCCAGCGCCTCCGGATCCTTCGACAGAGAGACGGGGAGCACCTTGATCGCGACCTCGCGCTGCAGCTTGCTGTCGCGTGCCCGATAGACCTCGCCCATGCCGCCCGAGCCGATCGGTGCCAGGATCTCGTAGGGCCCGAGATGCGTACCGGAGGGCAGCGTCATGCGTCGCGCGCTCGGAAGCTACGAGGAACGGAGACGCTACTGCGTTCCGCCGGCACCCGAGCCCAGCTTCGAGAGCGCCGTGCGCACCTGCGTGCGAACCTCGAGCTGGGTGTGGTGCGGCGCCAGGCCCGCCAGCAACGTGCGGTACGGCTCGGCCACGAGGGCGAGATAGTCGGTGGTGGCGATGTGGTACGTCCCCCGCGGGTCGAGCGGCTTGCCCGAGATCTTCACGTCGAGCGCCCGCCCGCCGTCGGCGCGCAGCGTCACGCCGGCCGTCTGCAAGAAGACGTCGGTTCCCTTACGCGCGGCGCTGGCGTCGAGAATGCGGCCGAGAAGGTCGCCCTTCAGCTCGTACGTGAGGATGCGGTTCGGATAGGGCAGCGCGGCCCGGAGCTGCTCTTCCACGATGGCGCCCGAGGGCAGCGGCTCGCGGATGCTGCTGGCGGTCGTGATGCCCACGTCGGCTCCTCCGGCGGCGCGCATGGCCTCGGCCACGAGCGCGCCGAAGGGGGAATTCTGGGTCGTCGAGCTCTCGACCGAGAGACCGGTCTCGAGCCGGGCGATGCGCACGTAGAGCGGGGCGTAGCGCGGGTCGGCCTGGAGCTCGGCCTGCATCGTCTTCACGCGCGCGGCGATCTCCGGATCTTCCGGCAGGCCGGGGCTCATGCGCACGGGGGAGCCGGTGACCTTCTCCAGCACTCCGTCGCGGAACGAGAGCTCGAGACGGCTGATGGAGGCGAGATAGGGCGCGGCGGCGATCGTCCAGGTTCCCGTGCTGGGGATCTTGGAGAGGTCGCGCTGCACGTGCGCGTGCGTGCCCAGGATCAGGTCGATGCCGGGCACCCGGGTCGCGAGCTGCAGGTCGGCGTCGCGCTGCTCGTGCCCGATGAGCACGACGGCGTTCACCTTCTCCTTCTCGCGCAGGGCCTTCACCGCGTTGCGCGCGGCCTCGATGCGATCGGTGAACTTGATCGAGGGAACGGGGCTGATCGCGGGCTTGATCAACGCGTCGAAATCGGGGCCGGCGACCGCGAAGACGCCGATCTTCACGCCGCCGCGGGTGAAGACCGCGTACGCCGGGAACGCGTTCTTGCCATCGGCTCCCAGCACGTTGGCCGAGAGGATCGGGATCTTCGTAGCGGCGCGGCACTTGGCGAACGCCTCGTTCCCGTAATCGGCATCATGGTTTCCGAGCGCCATCGCGCTCACCGTGCCGTCCAGCCAGCCCCACTCGGTACAGCCGAACTTGTCGGACCAGGCCGGCGCGCCCTTGTTCATCATGTCGCCGCCCGACAGGACCAGCGTGTCGGGATTCTTCGCGAGCGGCTTGAGATAGCCGATGGCCCGTGCGATACCGCCCACGTTCTTCTCACCGTCCGCGAAGAAGGGAACGGCGTGCGAGTGGTAATCGGTGAAGTGGAGGATTGTGACCCGTTCCATCTTCTGGGCCGAAGCGGGCAGGGCGAGCAGCAACGTGCAGGTGACCGGCAGCAACCAACGCATGAAAGAAGGATACCGGGGAATGTTCGGGCCGTTCGCAGTATTCGAGCGCTCCGGCCGTCGTGTCCGAAGGGCCGGTGTCGAACGGCTAACCCGTCGCCCGCGAGAGCTGCGCGCGGCGCGTGAGCCACGCCCCCGCCAGGCACACGGCGCCGCCGACCACGGAGAGCGGAGCGACCTTCTCTCCGCGCACGGCCACGCCGAGTACCAGCGCCACTGCGGGAATCAGGAACGTGGTGGCCGATGCCCGCGTGGCGCCCACGCGTCCAGCCGCCACCGCCAGGAGCACGTACGCCAGGGCGGTCCCGAGCGCGCCCAGGGCCAGGAGCGAGAGCAAGGGGCCCGGCGACCAGCGCGCCTTCAGGAGATCCGGAATGCCGAGCGGCGCGGTGAGCAGGAGCGCCACAGCCTGCGCGCGAAAGATGACAGGGAGCGCGCCGTTGCGCTGCTGGAGCGGACGCGCGAGGTTCAAGGCGAAGCCGTACGAAAGAACGCCGGCCAGCGTGATGAGCACGCCGTCGAGGCTGCTGCGCCCCTCGTGGAGAGAGGGCCAGGCGACGAGCACCGTGCCGACGAGCCCGACCAGGAGCCCGGCGGCGAGGGGACGCGACGGCGCGCGCCGCGCCAGCACCGAGGCAACCGCCGCGGTGAAGAGCGGATTGGCGCCGTTGAGCATTCCGGTGAGCGCCGACGAGACGCGCTGCTCGGCGAAGGGGAACATGCTGAGCGGAAATGCGAGCCAGAGCACGCCGAGAAGCACGACCGCCCAGCGGTCGCTCTTCTGGATCGGACCGCGCGCGGCAGGGATCGACGCGAGCGTTCCGAACCCCACGAGGATGCGCACGAAGGTGAGCCCGCAGGGCGCGATGGCCCGCAGGCCTTCGGCGATGAAGAGGAACGACGCGCCCCAGATGAGCCCCGGGGCCAGCAGCAGGAGCCAGTCGGCCGCGCCGGTCGGGACCTCGGGCGG
>JBDSFL010000606.1:0-3463 GCA_039919545.1 Thermoanaerobaculia bacterium
GCCGGGGCATCGGCCTTCGCCTTGGCCTTGGGAAGCACGGCCTCGCCCTTCTGAGGGGGATTCAGCGTCGCGTCTTCCGTCAGGTTCAGGCGCTGCACCGCGCGCTCGGCGATCTCGCGGCTCTTCATGAGCTGGAGCTGCGTGGGGAAGAATTCCGGGTCGTACGAGTCGAAGTAATTCGGCTGGCCGAGCCCGAAGTCGGTCGGGCTGATCTTCTCTTTTTCGATGCTCATCGTGACGGATGCCAGATAGAGCGGAGTGGAGAGAAACGAGACGACCCCCGAGCCGACGAGCGCCACGGCGATGCAGATCGCGATGAGCCGCCACCGCTTGACGAGGACGGCCCAGTACTCGGCGAGGTTGATCTGCTGACCTTCGTCCTCGTCGCGTAGCTGCTGCTGAGGCGGCTGAGGGCGATCCTCGAAGCGCGAGCTCAAAAGATCGATTCCTTCACGATGACGACGTCATCGGGCTGAAGGTCGGGATCGGGATCCTTGCCGGAAATGATGCGCTTGTAGTCGACCACCAGCTCCGTGTTCTTGCCGTCCGCCGCCCGTCTCTTGATCCGGATGCTGCCGCGCGCCGCGTGGTCGCTGAGCCCTCCCGCGCGCGCGATCACGGAGAGCAATGTGATGCGATCCTCGCTCTGGAACTCGATGGATCCGGGCGACTTGAACTCTCCGATGCACGAGATCTTCACCGGGATGCGCACCGTCACCGTGACGATGTCGGAAGGAAAGATCGGAATGTTCCAGATGGGCGACGAGCGGATGAAGAGATCATCCGAGTTGATCTCGAGCCGATCGGAAAGGCCATTGTCAGAGCGCCTGAGGACGTAGATCTTCTTCCCTGCTCCCGGCGCGAGTCCGCCCGCCGCAAGGATCGCCTGCTGAAGGTCCCAGCGTCCCGAGATGTTCAAGGGGCCCTGCTTCTGAACGGCGCCCGTGATCCAGACCGGACGCGCCGCATAGTCCTTGATGACCACCGAAACGTTCGCGTGCTGCACGTACTTGGCCGTGAGCAGGGCGACCAGGCGATCGCGCATCTCGCCGGCACTGAGCCCGCCCACGTTGATCAAGCCGAGCATCGGTAGGTCGATCGCGCCGCCGTCGGACACGCGCCGATCGACGTTCAGCTCCGGAATCTCGAGCACCTTGATCTCGATCAGGTCCTTCGGTCCGACCTGGTATTCGCCGCGCTGAAGCTGCGCGCGAGCCACACTGGAAACCGCCAAGGCGAGGAACAAGACGCAAGAAGCGAGGGAGTGAAGACGCGTCATCGGAGTAATTCCAGACCACCGAAGTCGAGGGTCGTCGTGAACGCGAGCACGGAGCGATCCTGCCCCGGTATGTTCGAGGTGTATCGCGATCTGGAAACGCCGCCCACGAGCCGAACGGCTCGAAATACTCGAACGGAAAGGTCGCCTTTGAGAACAGTCACGTCATCCTTTCGCGCGACGGGCGTCACCGCTCCCGAATTCAAGACCAAAGGGTAGCGGTTCGTCCCGATCTCGAAGATCCCGTGCAGGTCGATTCTACGCCCGAGCTGCAGGCCAAACCCAGCACCATAGCGGGTTTCGACGAAGTACGGGTTCTCCAGATAGGTCGAGCCCACGAGGTTTCGGGTCCAGGAAGCCTGCAACGTGAGAGGCCGCAGGAGCTGATAGCTGACGAGAACGGCACCCGTCACCCCGCTATAGCTGGGAAAGGACGAGTCTGATGCACGAAACTCGCGAATGCCCACCAATCCATTCAGCGCAAGCCGGATGCGCTGATACTGAGCCGAAACCACGTACCCGGTCTCGTCATTGTTCCGGTTCGTCGCCGACGTGTAGCGAAACCGCGAGCGTTCGTAGCTTCCCCCCAGCATCAGAAACGACGACAGCCGGTATCGCAAGCCACCGCGAAGCAGCAGGTCGTCACCCTCGAGGCTGGAGATCTGCGTCGCGCTCGTCGGGGTCGAGCCGGTGGTGTCGTAGCGACGGCCGAAGCCGGCCACTTCTCCCACGAGAGAGATCTTCGCGAACAGGTCCAGCTCCGAGGTGACGGCGAACCTCGTGGACGTGAGACCGACCGGCTGGAGATCCTCCGAGCTGAGCGGCACCGTCTCGCGCTCGTACCCACCAGTTGCCTCGATCGTCACCTTGCCCAGAAAGGCGAACAAGCTCGCGTGATTCACCCAGCCGAAGCGGCGAAGCTCCGTCGCGTTCAGCGCGTAGTAGTAGCTCGGCGAAATCTCACCCCGCACGAACACTCGCGTTCCCGCAGGAACGATGTACCGCACGCCGCCCACCACGGTTCCGGTCCAGTCCGGCTGCCGATCGCCCACCGTTCCCCGAACATTGTTCGTGTACGTCGGACCCTGGAGCGAGAGACGGGGATGGAGACGAATCGGCCCGAGCCGAAACCGCGAATCCTTCGCCTCCCGCTCGAGCTGCTCCCGCAACGGAAGCACCCTCGCCTCCGTGACCGAGCCGAAAACGGCCTGGCCATGGGCCTGGAACGCACCACCGGCCAGAAGGATGCCCGCACAGAGGTTGAGACAATGCCGCACGCCGTTTCCCCTCATGGCAGGAACTGCGAGAGCTTGCGAAGCGGCTTCAACGCCAAGGTCCAGGGCAAAGGCACGAGACCGTTCCGTCGCCAGGCTTCACGGTCGAATCGATTTGCACGCAGGCGGTTTCCGATGGAGGCGTTACTCACGCCTCCCATTCGCATTTTCACGAGGACCTCCGGGACATAAGAACAGGGCACATTGTGCCTGAGAAGGAAACGAAGCATCAGCTCGTAGTCGGCTGCCGAGCCCAGGCTCGTCTGAAAGCCGCCGAGCCTCTGGTACACGCTGCGCTTCACGAAAAACGTCGGGTGCGGCGGCATCCATCCCCAGTAGAAGCTGCGGGGGGAGAACGTGCCCGAGCGCCAGCGCCGCACGATGCGCTCCGGCCGCGCACGATCGAGGTAAACGAGATCGCCGTAGCACGCGTCCGCTCGAGTCGATTCGAGCGCCGAGAGCACTCTCGAAACGACGTCGGGACTGGCGAACCGGTCGTCGGCGTTCAGGATCCCGATCACGTCGCCGCTCACTCGAGCAAGCCCCTTGTTCATCGCGTCGTACATGCCCTCGTCGCGTTCGGAAACCACGGCCGACGCATCCAGAAATTCACGGACGATTTCCTGAGTGCCGTCCGTCGAGTCGCCATCGACGACCACGTGCTCGCACGATACGGTTTGCGACCGAACACTCTCCAGGCAATCCCGGATCGTCTCCGCGCCATTCCGGACCACCGTGATGATCGAAACCGAGGTCACGAGGCGTTTCGGGTCACGACGAAATCCCCGAGCACGAGGAGATCCATCTTCGTGCGCAGGAAACAATCGAGCGCTTCCTGCGGGGTACAGACCACCGGCTCGTTCTCGTTGAACGACGTGTTCAACACGAGGGGCACGCCCGTGATGCGCTCGAA
>JBDSFL010000146.1:0-5370 GCA_039919545.1 Thermoanaerobaculia bacterium
GCGGCGCGGGTCGAGGTGGTCGGGGATGGTCGTGTCTCATCGCTGGCCCTGGCCCACAGTGAGCTGCTGGTCGGGGGCGGCTCAGGGCTGTTGCTCGGAAAGACTCGACTCGATGTCACCACCGGGCTCCCCTTCCTGCGCGTTTCGGCGGTCGCTTCGTGGCGCGGGACTCCCGTGGTTGCTTTCGAGCGCGAGGGCTGGGCTCGCGTCGGGGCGGCGGGAGCCGAGGAAGCCGTCACCGGGTGGGGGCTCCTGCATGTTCGCGCTCTGCTCGAGACGCCCGCGGGCGAGCTGCTGGTGGGTGCTCGCGAAGGGTTATTTCGCGTGGCGTTCGGCTCGGATGAGCTCGAACGTCTCGATCGCGAGCCGGTGCGCGCGCTGGTGCTCGGCTCTGCCGGAGCGATTGCCTGCGGCGGGGAGACGGGGCTGCGGATGATTTCGGGATCGGGCGCTCCGGCCACTGTCGTCTCTACTCCCGATGCTTGGATCGATGATCTTGGCTTTGATGGGTCGGGGCGGCTCTGGGTTGCGACTCCGATCGGTGTGGCGGTTGCCGGCGTCGGTTCAGGTTCCACTCCGTTTGTTCATCCGCGCGGGGGCGATGTCACGCGCGGCGTGGTGATCAACGACGGCTTTGTCGGTGTCCCGATCGGTGCCGAGGCCCACGTGGCGACGCTTCGCGCGGACGGCACTCGCCGCGAGGAGATCACCCCGGAGCGCTTTCGCCACCTGTTCCTGCTGGGCGATTCGCTGTGGGCGGACGGTCCTTCGGGGCTCTGGCGTCGCGATGAGCGCACCGGCTGGATGCTGGTACAGAAACGTGACGAAGCTTCTCTTCCTCTTCCTCGCGTCACGGCGCTGCTCGAGGATCGCGGGACTCTCTGGGCCGGTTTCTTCGATGGCGGTCTCGCTCGCTCGCCGCTGGCGAAGTGGGACGCTTCCCTCCGCTGGGCTCCGTTGGATGGGAGCGATGCGTGGGGAATCAACGCGCTCCTGCCCGCCGGCGGCGCCATCCTCGCGGCCACTCTGCACGGGGCCTATCGCATCGAAGGCGCACGCGCGGTCGCGCTGGAAGGCGCCGGCGGCGCGTTCTCTCTGGCGGCAACACGCTCCGGCGTCGTGGTGGGCTACGGGCAGGGCGTCTACTTTCCGGAGAAGCGCCTGCTCTCCGCGTTTCATGGGCTGCCGGGCAATCAGGCTCTCGCGCTCTCGTATGCCTCCGCGCGCGACGCCCTCTGGGTGGGCACGCCGTCGGGGCTCGGCCGCATCGAGCGGCGGCGCGTCGATTTCCGCGCCGTCACCGGCGACGGGAAGCTGCCTCACCCCTGGATCACGGCGCTCGTCGATCGAGGCGATTCGCTGCTCGTCGCCACGTACGGCGGCGGCGTCACGCGCCGCAGCGGCGAGGGGCGCAGCGAAGCGTGGGCTCCCTTCGTCGAGACCTCTGCCCTGAAAGTGAATGCCGGAGCGATGCTCGTCGATCCCTCGGGGCGCATCTGGATCGGCACGCAGGGGCAGGGGCTCTGGCGCTCCGACGTCGCGCAGGCGCGCTTCGAGCGTCTCTCTCTTCCTCTTCCCTCCCCCGACGTCTTCAGCCTGGCTCTCGTTCCCCGCGACGCTCCGGAGGCCCTGCTCATCGGCACCGACGAGGGGCTCGCCCGCCTTCCGCTCCAGCAACTTTCCGAGATGACGGAGAACTGATGTCACGTCTGTCGCGCTTCGCTCGTGCTCTCTCCTTCGGCGCCGTTGCCCTCGGGCTCACCCCTTCGCTCCTGGCGCAGACCGGGCTCCTCGTCCCCACGAGCACGGGGAGGCCCGATCCCGCCGTCCTCTCGCTGCGCGAGATGGCCGTGGACGTGGGCATCGGCCGGGGGTATGCGCGCGTGAACATCCGGCAGGTCTTCGAGAACCACACGAAGCAGATCCAGGAGGGGACGTGGCGCTTCGCCCTGCCGCCGTCCGGCGCGGTGGGCGACTTCGCGGTCTGGGACGGCCTGGTGCGCATCCCCGGCGTCATCCTCGAGAAGCGGCGCGCACGCGCGATCTACCGCGAGCTGACCCAGCAGCGCATCGATCCGGGGCTTCTGCAGCAAGGCGAGGAAGAAGACCGCGAGCCGGCGTCGTCCGGACGCGCCGCGGACCGCCCCTCCGGCGGCGCGTCGTTCTCGGTGAAGGTGGCGCCCATTCCGGCGTGGGGCACGAAGCGCCTCGAGATGCAGTACCAGCAGGAAGTGCCGTGGGTGGACGGCGTGGGCGAATTCCGCATCGCGCTGCGCCCGACCAGCGGCGAGCCCGTGACGGCCGCCGCGTTCGACGTGCACATCACGCTGCTCGACGGCGAGCTCACCGCACCCGTGAAGGGCGCGCTGCCGCTCACGCACCAGGGCGCCACGGCGAGCTTCTCCGGCACCGCCGTGCGGCTCGGCCAGGATCTCGTCATCCGGTTCAAGCCGTCGGGCAAGGCGCCTCTCACCCTCTCCACGTTCCGGAATCCGAGCGGAGCGTTGCCGGATGGCCTGGCGCTGGCGCCTTGGGAGCGGGCCTCGGAAATTCCTCCGGAGAAAGACGGCTTCTTCCTCCTCGAATATCGCCCGGGAAAAAACGGGAGTGCGGCTGCGCGAGTCGAAACCAAGGGCGACGAGCGCACGGCGCGCGGGCCCATCACCCTGGCGATCCTCTTCGATACCTCGCTGTCGCATCGCTGGTCCGGCCTCGAAGCGGCATACGGCACGCTCGTGAAGCTGCTCGACACGCTCCGCGCGGACGATCGCTTCGTTCTCATCGCGTTCGATCGCGTCCCGGCGGCCGATCCCGCCGGAATCGCCGCCGCCTCGCCTGCCGCGCGCGCCTCCGCGTTCCAGTTCCTCCGCTCGCGGGCTCTCTCGCCCGGCACGGATACGGCCTCCGCCGTCGCGGCGGCCGCAGCCGCGCTCGAGGGCGCGCCGGACGGCCGCATCCTCCTTCTCACCGACGGCGCCGGTTCGACCGGCGACCTGAACCTTGCGCGCAAGGGACGGCCGCTCTTCACCGTGCTCACGGGGGAGGAACGGCGCGAAGCCTTCACGGTCGCCTCGCAAGGCATCCTCTCGCTGTCCGTATCGGCCGGCGCGGGAGCCGAGAGTGCCGAGGAGACTCTCTTCTCGCGCGGCCTCTTGGGCGCCGCTCTCAAGAATGGCTCCGGGGTTCAGCGCGCGCGTGTTGGTGGCGGCGACGAGGAGATCCCGTTCGCATGGTCGGGAGGCGATCCGAAGCCGCGCGACATCTACGCCGTCCTCACCCAGCCTCCGACGATCGGCTCACTCTCGGGTTGGATCGGGCGCTACGCCGCCCCGACGACCTCGACGACGTTGACGCTGACGGCCTCGAGCACCGCCGTCACGGCCCCGTTTCCCGAGAGCGCGCTCGAAGCCCGCGATCTCCCGCGCCGCTGGGCGCGCGCCCGCGTCGACGACCTGCTGCGCCGGATCGAGCTGGAAGGAGAGAAGCGCGAATGGGTGGAGGAGATCCTCGAGCTCTCCCGTCGTTACAAGTTCGTCACCCCGTACACCGCCTTCCTCGCGGCGCCGCGCTCCCTGCTGCGTCCGCGACGCATCCAGCCGGGCGATCCCCTCATCCGCATCGAGGCCGATCCCGGCATCGTCTCGGCCACCGCGCTCCTGCCGTTCGGCACCCGCGTGGAGCTGCGCAAGCGCGGCGGCACCTCCCTCTGGGAAGGGCGCTTCCTGGTGCCCGAAGGAATCTCCGACGGCCGCATCGCGGTGCGCCTCGTGCTGCGAGATGCGTCGGGACAGACGATCGTGGAGACGAAGCACGTGGTGCTCGACGGCACGCCGCCGACCATCCACCCGCGCCTCGCGCCCGAGGCCACCTCGGGCCGGCCCTTCGTGATCGACGCCCTCGCGGACTCCGATGTCATCGCGCTCACCGCGCGGCTGGACGACGGGCCGCCGATTCCGCTCCGATGGAATGACGGCCGGAAGATCTCCACGGCCGAGCTGTCGATCCCGAACGGGCTCACCGGGATCCATGTCCTGTTCTTCGAGGCAACCGACGGCGCCGGCAACCATGGCTTCGCGCGCGCTCGGCTGGAGGTGCGCTGATGCGTCGCTCCCATCTCGTGATGCTTTGCGCTTCCCTGAGCGCGGCTGTCGCGCTGGCCTCGACCGTGGACTGGACCGACCTCACCGAGGCCGACTGGCTCACGTCGATTGCGGTGCGCAAGGCGGTCGTGCAGGGGCGTACGGTGCACTACCCCACACCCACCCAGGAGCTGGCCGCGGCGCTCGAAGCGGGAACCACCGGCACTGATTCCGGTTCCGTGCTGATCGCGCTCCGCCATCTCGCCGAGGCCCGGCGCGCGCTGGGAGATTCCGCCGGAGCGGAAACGGCGCTCGAGGCGTGGGCGACGAAGAGCGGGCCGCAAGCGGGCGAGGCCTGGTCCGAGGCGGCTCGCTGGGGCGCACGCAATCGCCGCTGGCCTTTCGCGTTCCATGCCGCGGCACAGGCGATTCCCTTGCTTACCGACGGCGCGCGGCAGCGCCTCCTGACCGAACGCATCGCCTGGGCCGAGGCTCACCCGGAGTCGGCGGACGCGCGTGAATTCCAGCGCGAACGCGCCGCGCTTTTTCCCCTGGAGCCCGCCTTCATCGAGGAGTGGATCCGTTCGCTGGAAGCGGCGGGCCGGCTCGATGACGCCGAGAAGGCGCTCGCCTCGGCCACCGCGCTACCCGAAGAAAAACGCGTCGTGGTCCGTTCGGCGTTGAAGGCCGATCATGGCGATGCCACCGCCGCGTACACCCTCCTCGAGACGTATGTCGCCGACCCGGACCACGACCCGAGCGGCGAGACGCTGACGCTTTTCGCCCAGCGCGCCTCCCTCTCGGCGCCGAGCCGCATCCAGGCGTGGCGCGCGGAGCTGGAGCGCGGCTTCGCCCCGCGTCCGCTCGTGCTCCTCGAGCGCCTGTTCCAGGGGCAGAACCGCGGCGACCTCGCGTTCGAGCTGCTGCAGCAGGTGACTCTTCGCTCCGAGCCGTCGTTCGACCGCCGCGCGTGGCTGCTGGCCGCGCGGCTGTGGGAGTCGATCGACGCCATCCCGGAGGCGTTCCGCGCGCGGCTCGCTTCCGCCAAGGGCGCCATGGAGGCCGAAAAGCTCGAGGACCTGGCGGCGCTTGCGCGCCTGGCGCTGAAGGCCGGAGGCCGTCCTCTGTCCTGGGGGAGCTACAACGACGAGATCTATCGCTGGACGGCTCGCCTCGATGTCACTCCCGGCTTTCTCAGCGGTGGGCTGTCGCTCCTGCTGACCGGTTTCGAGCGCGAGAACGCCCTCAAGGAGCTGGAATCTCGCCGGCTCCCCGAACGCACGTTCGAGAC
>JBDSFL010000661.1:0-4030 GCA_039919545.1 Thermoanaerobaculia bacterium
TCGGGGGCGGCGTCGGCGCGGCGCTGGCGGCGCTATTCGCTGTTGGCACGTCGCTGGTGATTCCCGGCCTTGGCTTGGTGGTGGCTGGTCCGATCGCGGCGGCCTTGGCCGGCGCGGGTGCTGGCGGCGCGACGGGCGGGATCATCGGCGCCTTGATTGGCGCCGGCATTCCTGAGGACCGCGCGAAGGAGTACGAGCGTGGGATCAATGACGGCGGGATCCTGATCGGCACGCGATCCCGCGACGCCGCGCATGCGGCGCAGCTCGAGCGGGACTTCACCGACTACGGCGGCACGCAGGTTCGCCGCTAAGGCCGACCGGACGTCGGGGGTATACCTCGACGTCCCCTATTTCCCGTCAGCAATAGCCGTTGACCGTTCCGCGTCAAGACAACAGCGGGCGGTTGCAGCAGCGGAACGACAGATTGAAGCGGTAGATGCGGCGCGCGAGGTTCGCGCGAGAAACTTGGTGCCGCTAGCGCGTTTGAATCAACGCGCCAGCGGACCAGACTCTTCGCCGTTGCCGGCGAACTTTCAGAGAACTACGCCAGGCGAACGTTTTCGCCGCGCGGTCCCTTGGGTCCCTGACCACGTTCGAACGTGACCGCCTGCCCTTCGCGCAGCTCGTCGAACCGCACCCCGTTGCACGCGGAGTTGTGGAAGAAGTATTCGTTTCCATCATCCGCGAGGATGAAGCCGAAACCCTTGTCGGAGACGAGACGCTTGATCGTGCCGTTCATTGCAGCCATGTTCTAAATCCTTCACATCCATTGAATCGAACGTAGGACAACGGTGGGGTCGTGTCTCCAACGTGCCCGAAGCTGGCGGCGCTGGATCAACGCTGGCAGGCTTACGTCTAGTGCGAACCACGGCAGCGCCAACCGGCGACACCGCACGCATCTTACGATGCTGCCATATCCTACCATTTTTAGCCGCTGTTGGGAGGAGCTTTGGAGCCTGATTCGGATCCAGGCGGTTCACGAAACGGTTGAACAGGAATGCGCGTGTAGCGGACCTCGAGGATCTGCAGTTTCTCGGTGCTTCCTGGGGCATGAAGCACTACCCGGTCGCCTGGTGCGGACTTCATCAACGCCCGAGCCAATGGGGAGACCCAACTGATGTGGTTGAGGTCGAGATCGACCTCGTCAGTACCGACCACGCTCACCTCCCGCTCGGTGCCGGAGGAAGTGGCAAAGCGCACCGTCGCTCCAAAGAAGACCCGACTCGCCGCCTGGCCGGACCTTGGCTGCTCCGGGTCCACCACTTCAGCGCTATCGATGCGCTTAGTAAGAAAACGAATTCGCCGGTCTATCTCGCGCAGCCGCTTCTTGCCGTATTGGTAGTCAGCATTTTCACTCCTGTCGCCGTTGCTCGCCGCCCACGCCACCACCTGCGTCACGGCCGGCCGCTCTCGCATGAACAGAAAGCGATGCTCGTCTTTGAGGCGCTGCAAACCGATCGGCGTGATGTAGTTTTTGACCCGCGGCGATGGCTCATCGCGCTTCGGTTCCCGGGTGAATCCCTTTCTCATCTCGCAGTATCGATTGAATCACGCCCGACGGTCGTACGGAAGGCCTGGAGTGGCTGGATCTTCGACCGATCGACCAGCCAGACTACCGCCTCAAGGCTGTCGGCGCTGTCACGCAGTGCTTCCAGAATCTTTCGCCGCTCCACTTCCGAAGCGACGCGGCCCGCTTCCCCGCGGATTCGTGCCGCTTTTCAGCCTCGATACGGCCCGCCTCACTCGGCGTCGCGTCCGATTGCTTGTCGTTCATTGCAGGCCCCCCATGAGGGTCGCAACTGCGCGAGACGCACTATGTCCCGTTCGAGACTTCACCTGAATCGTCGCCGTGCAATCCAAAGTGACTCAATTGGATACTTCAGGCCGTCTTGAGATAACAACTCCAGGTCACGGTCATGAAGATAGACGTCAAGAACGACAGCGGAATACCGGAAACGCTCCTGGACGAGGCGGCCGTGGCACGCCGGACGGTTCGCTACAAGCGTACAGGCTCCACGGTCTTTGCGCAGGGCGGAGCGGCCAATGCCGTGTACTGCATCGTTTCCGGAGCGGTGAAACTGTCAATCGTGTCTCCCTCCGGAAAAGAAGCGTCGTCGCACTGCTCGAATCGGGCGACTTTTTCGGCGAGGGGTGCCTGGCCGGGCAACGGTTCCGCTCGTCGAGCGCCATAGCCCTGATGCCGACGACGATGTGGCGCATCGCCAAGAAAGAAATGGAGCAAGCGCTGGCCACCCATCCCCAGTTCTCGCACCGCTTCCTCGCCTATATGCTCCAGCGAAATATTCGCATCGAAGGCGATCTCGACAACAGCGTCCGCGCCAGGCGCTTCTCCGTCGAAGTGAACATCTGATTGACGAGCTCGTCAACGTGCTTGGGCGAGAGTAGTCGCACCGTCTCGTCAGGGGTCGTGGCGAACCGTTAACGCATCGACGGTCCGCACCAATCGCTCGGCGGTATCGGCATCGACGTCATCGAACCGGACGGCGAAGCCGCCGGACCTCGGATACAAACTCTGCCCCTTCACGACGATCACGCCCTCATTTGGCAGGTCGATCTTCAATTGCAGCTTGGCCCCGACCCGCTGTGGGTTCATGGAATTGACGAAGCAGCCGCCAAGGCTGAGATCATAGATTCGGACCGGCACCTCGAGCAGATCAATACGCCAGCCGTCGAATGGCCCGTGGACACGCGGATAACGACGCCGGGGACGCGCCTCCGGCTCGTCCGTGGTGTTCATACCAGGCGAATCAGTTTTCTCGATACTCATAGCGACCGCTTTCTCCGCGATTCGAGCATGGCCCTCTTATCGTCAAGACCGGCTCGCCGCATATCGACGCTCCGCCGCGTCCGTTTTTTAGCTTACCTATTCGTGCATTGGTGTAAACATTTGGTGCGAACGTTGGGGTCCCGGTTAACTACGCCGCCTGAGTCAATGCGCGTCGCTAGAATTCGGCCGGACCGATCTGGGCGCGGGTGGAGTGACGCCGCCGCCGGTTAAAGGACACTTCGATGACGTCGACCAAGGCCATCTTGGCCTCGCCGCAGCTGTCGAAGTGCTCACCCTCTTCACTCTTCACCGTCGCGAAGAAACTGTCCATCACGGCATCGTAACAATTACCGCGGCGGCTCATGCTGCCTGTGATGGCCGTGGGCGATGAGCACGTCCTGGTAGTCCTCGCTCGCGTACGGGCAGCCCCGGCTGGTCGTGATCGCTCATCGTCGTGCGCTTGAAGCGCTCCGCGCCCGCGCGACGAGGCCCGCTTCCTGCATCAGTCGCACGACCCGCTTGCGGCTCACACGCTCGCCATCGTCGAACCAATCTCGATGGATCCGTGGGCTGCCGTACCGTCGCCGACTGGCGTGGAAGAATGCCTGCACCTTGACCCGGGCGCCTACAGCGTTTTGGGCCTCGGCATCGACGCGCTCATGCACGGACGTACGGTCATTTACCGATCGACGATCCCGCAACGGACGGTGCGGCTCATGCCGGTGCTCGCCCCCCCAATCAACTCGGCGCCCGACTGTCAATCGGGTTCTGACCGCGTGGGCGCCCTTGGAGCGATCGACCGGTCGCGTTCAGCAGCTATTGGACCGAACGGCAGGGCGTGAAACGGCTGAGGACGATCTCAGTGTTCTTCGAGGAACCGCTTTTCCATTAACAGCGTGTGCGTCGAAATGCTTGCATACCCCATGCGCTCGTAGACCGGCCGGCCGGCATCGGTGGCATGGAGAACAGTCGGCGTCTGCCCGTGGGCGCTGGCGGCATTCTCCAACGCCCGACGCATCGCCGCGTCGGCAAACCCTCGACGCTGCTGGCCTGGATCGGTGGCGACGAGGGCGACGTAGCGATGGCCGTCGACCATCAGGACCGTGGCGCTGCTAACAGGAGTTCCGTCCACCACACCGACAACCGGAAACTGATCCTTCCAGAACGCCAGAGAACCGACCGTCGCTTTGCCGGCTGCTAAATCCATTCCGTACGCGAGCGAGTTGACGTCCAGGATCGCCG
>JBDSFL010000682.1:0-5743 GCA_039919545.1 Thermoanaerobaculia bacterium
CGCGGCTCGACCAGGTCATTCTCATTCGCGACAGCGTTCTCTCCGCGAAGGAGCCCGCCGCCGTCGCCCTGGTCGCTCCAGTCGCTGCCGTCGCAGCGGCCGCCGCACCGATCGCGCCCGTGCTCGAAGGGCCGCCCGCGCCCGAGTCGCAGACGATCCCGAAGGCCGGCTCGACCGAGGAGGGCTTCTGAGGCGTCCCACGAATCCGTCCCGCCGTGCGCTGGTGCTGCTGGGCGTGGTGGGCGTTTGGATCCTGATCCTGCTCGCGCGCCTCATCGACCTGCAGGTGATCCGCCACGAAGACTGGGTCAAGCGGGCGCGCCGGCAGCAGGAGCGGACGGTGGAGCTGCCCCCCCGGCGCGGTGCGATCCTGGATCGCGAAGGGCGGCAGCTGGCGGTCTCCGCCACGGTGGAATCGGTCTTTGCGATTCCGGCCGAGGTGGATGACGCCAGCGGCACGGCCGTGGTGCTCTCGTCTCTTCTCGGGCTGCCGGTGAAGGACCTCAAGAAGAAGCTGGCCGACCCGGACAAGGAATTCGTCTGGATCGCGCGGCGCGTTCCGGAAGAGGTCTCCCGCCGCATCGCCGCGCGGCGTCTCGGCGGCGTGCGCCTGATCGCCGAGTCGACCCGCCGCTATCCGCAGGGTGCCCTCGGGGGGGCGATCCTGGGGTATGTCGGATCCGACAACCAGGGCCTCGCCGGCCTGGAATACCGTTACGACAGCGAGGTTCGGGGACGCCCTGTGAGGGTGACGCTCCTGAGAGACGCCGCGCAGCGGGCGTACGCGGACGCCAGCGGACGGTCGGGCCAGATGCGCGTTTCGAGGGCCGAGGCCGCCGACGGGGTCGAAGGGGCCTCACTGTCGTTGACGATGGACGCCTCCATCCAGCACGTCGCCGAGCGAGAGCTCGTGAAGGCCGCCGAGGCGAGCCACGCGCGTGGCGGCTCGGCGGTCGTGATGGATCCCGACACCGGCGCCATTCTCGCGCTCGCGTCTTATCCGAACTTCGACCCGAACCGCTTCGGCGAGTTCGATGCCGAGACGCGGCGCTGCCGCCCCATGGCCGATTCCTACGAGCCGGGCTCCACGTTCAAGGTCATCACCGCCGCCTCGGCGCTCGAGGCGGGGACCATCGGCGCGGACGATCTCATCGACTGCGGCGGCGGCGTCCTCACCATCGGCAAGACGACCATCCACGAGCACGGCGGGAACCGCTGGGGAATCCTCTCGCTCGGCGACGTGCTGGCGCACTCCTCGAACATCGGCATCGCGCACGTGGCGCTGGGGCTCGGACGCGGACCGTTCTACGGCACGGTGCGCGCGTTCGGCTTCGGCCAGCGCACGGGCATCGATCTCCATGGTGAGACCGGCGGCATCCTGGCGGCGCCCGCCTCCTGGAGCGCGCTCACGCTCCCCACGATGTCCTTCGGGCAGGAGGTGGGCGTCACGGTGCTGCAGATGGCGCGCGCCTATTCCGCCATCGCCAACGGCGGGCGCCTCCCCACGCCGCAGCTCGTGGCCGAGATCCATCGCGACGGTCGCACGCGCAAGGTGCCGCCGCATCCCGCCCCGCGCGTGATCTCCGAGGAGACCGCCCGCTCGTTGCGCCGGCTCATGGCGCGCGTCGTGGAGATGGGCACCGGGAAGCTCGCGGCCATCGAGGGCTACACCGCGGCGGGGAAAACCGGCACCGCGCAGAAGGCGATCCCGGGTGGCGGATATTCCCGCGACCGTTACGTCGCCTCCTTCATCGGCTTCGCCCCCGCCGAATCGCCGCGCATCGTGGTGGCGGTCGTGCTGGACGAGCCGAAGGGAAAGATCTACGGCGGCGACGTTGCCGCGCCCGTCTTCTCGGCGATCGGCACCCAGACGCTGCGCATCTTGCACGCCCCCCTCACGCGTCCTCCCGATCGCCTGAATCCCACGATCCTGACCGCCGACCTCGGGAACGGCTCGCGGGATGCCACCGGTCCCGTGCTCTCGGGGGATCTCGTGCCCGCCTCGAACCGCATGGACGCCTCGGGCAACGCGCGTGAGGACGGTTCCTCGCCCGCGGCGCTCCGTGTCGTTCCCGACGTGGCGGCCGCCGGCGCGCGCGAAGCGGTGCGCGCCATGGCGCGGCGGGGCCTCGTGTGCCGCCTCGAGGGACACGGCTTCGTCGTTCACCAGGAGCCGCCGGCTGGTTCGCCGCTCGAGGGCGCGGCCGCATGCACGCTGCGGCTCGCCCTCGAGCCCCCGGCGCCGGTTGTCGTCGAGCCGCGCGAGGAGCCGATTGCCCCTGAGGTTCCCGCGGTCGTGTCGGCTCCGGGTTCTGTTCCCACAGGCACGCTGGCTCTCGGCGCGGAGAACGGGCGTTGAGGCTTTCCGAGCTGGTCGCCGAGGTGCCGCACCGGCTCGCGGGCCCGAAACGCGATCCGGAGGTGCGTGCCGTCACGCACGATTCGCGACGCGCGGCGGCAGGAACCCTCTTCGCGGCGTTTCCCGGCGCCAATGCCGACGGGCGCACGTTCCTGAACGAGGCCATCGGCCGGGGCGCTGTCGCCGCGCTCGGTCCCGCCCCCGCGCCACCGTCGCTCGCGGTGCCCTATGTCGAGGTGGGCGATCCGCGCGGGACGGCCGGTGTCGTCGCCGCGAAGCTCGCGGGAGATCCCTCGAGCCGCCTCGTCATGGTGGGCGTCACCGGCACGAGCGGCAAGACCACCACCACGCTGCTCGTCGACCGGATGCTCCAGCTGCGGCACGAAAGGCGCGGGCTCTTCGGCACGCTCGTGTACCGCGGGGGCGGCGACGCCGTCGAGGCCTCGCGCACCACGCCCGAGGCCACCGAGCTCCAGCCGATGCTGGCGTCGCTGGTCGAAGAGGGAGGCACGGCCGCGGTGATGGAGTGCAGCTCGCACGCGCTGGCTCTCGGCCGCCTGTCGGGCTGCGCCTTCGATGTCGCCGCTTTCCTGAATCTCTCCCGCGACCATCTGGATTTTCACCGCGACCTCGAGGACTACTTCCAGATGAAGGCGCGCCTCATGGGGATGCTCAAGCCTGGGGGGAAGGCGGTGCTCAACGCCGACGACCCGTACGGACTGAGGCTCTTCCAGATGCTGCCGTTCGGTCGCGCCATCACCTTCGCTCTGGGTCATGACACGAGCGCCGATGTGAAAGGAACCGCCCAGACCGAGTCGGACCGCACCGTCCTTCACGTGATGGACTTCGTCCGCGAGCACGACCTCGAGATCGTCTCGCCGCTGCTCGGGCTGCCGAACGCCGAGAACCTGCTGGCGGCCGCGGCCATCGGCGGCGTGCTCGGCCTCTCGCCCGAGGAGATCGCGGAAGGGCTCTCGGCCGTCGACTGCGTGCCCGGCCGCATGGAGCGCGTCCCCAACGCGTTCGGCTTCACGCTCCTCGTCGACTATGCGCACAAGCCCGGCGCCCTCGAGGGAGTCTTGAAGACGGCGCGAGCGCTGGCTGAGCCTGCCGCGGGACGCGTGCTCGTGGTGTTCGGCTGCGGCGGTGATCGCGACCGCGGCAAGCGGCCCGAGATGGGGCGCATCGCCGTCACGCTGGCCGACGACGTCATCATCACCTCGGACAACCCGCGCTCCGAGGAGCCCGAGGCGATCCTGCTGGACATCCATGCCGGCGTGGCCGAGATGGGACGTCCCGCCACGTTCCTGGTGGATCGCCGCGAGGCCATCGCGGAAGCGATCCGCCGCGCGCGCCGCGGGGACGTCCTCGTCATCGCGGGAAAAGGGCACGAGAAGACGCAGGAGACCGCGGGGGTCAAGCAGCCCTTCGACGACCGCCTCGTGGCCCTGGAGCTTTTGGCCGCGCGCGAGAGCACGAACGGATGAGAATCGACAGCGTCACGCTCGCCGCCGTCGTGGGCGGAACGGTGCAGGGGCCCGCGGGCTTCTTCTCCGGCATCGCGCTCGATTCGCGCGCGGCGCAGCCCGGCGACCTCTTCGTGGCGCTGAAGGGCCCTCATCACGACGGTCACGATCATCTCGAGGAGGCGCTGAAGAACGCCGCGGGCGCGCTCGTGTCGCGCTCGCTCTCCATGCGCACGCTCCCCCCCGACCGCACGCTCGTGCGCGTGCCCGACCCGCTCGCGGCTCTGCGCAGCCTGGCCCGCTACGCGCGCGAGACGCTGAAGCTCACCGTCGTCGGCATCACGGGGAGCGTGGGCAAGACCACCACGAAGGAGATGACGGCCGAGCTGCTGTCAGGCCGTTTTCGCGTGGCGCGCTCGAAGGGAAACCTGAACAACACCATCGGCCTCCCCGCCGAGCTCGCCCGCATCGACGAGGAGACGCAGGTCGCGGTGCTCGAGATGGGGATGTCGACGCCCGGCGAGATCCGGCTTCTCTCCGAGCTGGCGCGGCCGGACGTCGCGGTCATCACCGCCGTCGAGCCGGTGCACCTCGTGAACTTCACCTCCGTGAACGGCATCCTGGAAGCCAAGGCCGAGATCCTGGCCGGCATGTCGCGCGACGGCGTGCTCGTCCTGAACGCCGACGACGAGCGCGTGCTCTCGATCGGCAAGCGCCACCGCGGGCGCATCGTGCGCTACGGCCTCACGGGCCAGCCCGATTCGGCCTCTTTGGACATCACCGCCACCGAGATCGTTTCGGAGAGGGGCGCGAGCCATTTCCAGCTGCGTCTCGGCGGCGAGGTCGTCGCGGCCACGCTGCCGATCCCGGGAAGGCACAGCATCTCCAATTTCCTCGCGGCCTCGGCCGTCGCTCACGTGCTGGGCGTCCCAACCGCCGAGATCGTGGAGCGCGCCACGGGCCTTTTGCCCGCCAAGCACCGCGGCGAAGCGAGCGTGCTGCGCGGCGACCTCCTGCTCTACGACGATTCCTACAACAGCAGCCCGGCGGCGCTCCTTGCCGCCTTCGAGGCCTTCGAGAGCGTGGCGGGCGCGCGGCGCCGCATCGCGGTGGTCGGCGAGATGCTCGAGCTGGGGCAGCGCAGCGCCGAATTCCACACCGAGGCGGGAAAACGGCTGGGCGGCCGCTGCGACGTGCTGGTGGCGGTTCGCGGCGATGCGGCCGCGCTGGCCGCCGGAGCCAAGCAGGCGGGCACCGCGGGCGAATCGATCCACTTCGTGGCGGACGTGGGCGAGGCCATTCCGCTCATCGGCCAGATCCTCCGCCCCGGCGACGCCCTCTTCGTGAAGGGCTCGCGCGGCGTGCAGCTCGATCGGCTCGTGGACGCGGTCACCATCTCGCAGGGGAGCCCCGCGTGATCTACCGCTTCCTCTATCCCCTGCACCAGCAGATCCCCATCTTCAACGTGTTCCGGTACATCACATTTCGCGCGGCCAGCGCGGCGCTCATGGCGCTCTTGCTCTCGATCTTCATCGGGCCTTTGCTGATCCGCTGGCTCAGGAGCAAGCAGATCGGCCAGATGATCCGCGAGGAAGGGCCCGCCGGGCACCAGATCAAGAAGGGGACGCCGACCATGGGCGGGGTCCTCATCAACCTGGCCATCGCCATCCCCACGATCCTCTGGGCGGACATCGGCAACCGCTACATCTGGACCGCGCTCGGGGCCACGCTGCTGGCGATGCTGATCGGCGCGGGGGACGACTGGCACAAGGTGTCGCGCGGTCACAATCGCGGCCTCACCGGGCGGCAGAAGCTCTTCTTCCAGACGATCATCGGCCTCGGGGTGGGCGCCGTCTCGCTCTTCGCCTTCGACCGGCGTCCGGATCCGACCGGCATCATCGTCCCGTTCTTCAAGACG
>JBDSFL010000009.1:0-12648 GCA_039919545.1 Thermoanaerobaculia bacterium
TCACGTAGTTCCTGTGTGTTCTCTCCGAGTCCGAGTCCGAGTCCGAGTCCTCACTCCTCTGCATGCATTCACTCACTCCCTATTACCCTCCGTAGAACGAATGTACACAAAAGCGTTGACACACCCGAAGGGGGCGTCCCCGGCTTCGACGTCATCCTCAAGATCATCGGCAAGGTCTTCCAGACGCTCGCCGACGACGTCGCCGCGATCTTCAAGGACCATCGCAGCCGCCAGGACTTCTTCCGCTCCGAGGACGAGATCCTCGCCCGGATGATGTGCGTGGCGGCCATGGGCCGGGACGCCGCGATCGGCCGCTTCCGCTTCGGGGACAAGACCAAGGGGGACACGGCGCTCCGGGTCGATCGCGAGGACGGGAAGAAGTTCCACGAGGACCCGATCTACGACGAGATCCGGACGACGCTCGACCGGTTCGCAAGGACGATCTCCGACGACCCCAACGCCAAGTTCCAGAACCCCTTCGTCAGCGAGGCCGCGGGGGCGCTCGGGGCGAAGTCGATCGGCATCTCACACCCTCTCGGCGGTTGCCGGATGGCCGCCAGCGTCGCCGACGGAGTGTGCGACGGCCTCGGGCGGGTGTACGACAAAGCGAAAGATGGCCAGGCGGATCCCTACTATCGCGGCCTCTACATCGCCGACGCCGCAGTCATCCCGACCGCGCTCGGCGTGAACCCCTCGCTCACAATCTCGGCACTCGCGCTCCAGGCGGCCGAGAACATCATTGCCGAACTCCCGGCCTGACGGATGCCTCATGCCAGATCCCAACGCCAGCGTCGCCCCCTTCCTTCACGGCGACTTCGATCTCGGATGGGCGACGAGCGTGATCCAGAGGGCCACTCAGAGCATCGGGCACATCGACCCCACGTCTGCCTTGACCGGAGCACGGACTCAGTTGCCAGAGGGACCGTGTCGGGGCATCGAGGAGGTGTCGTGATCTCTCCGTCAGCTCCGGCTGCGGGTACGTTGCCAAAGGGTCCATCGAACGTCGTCGTCGATCTCTCCCACCACAACGGGTCGGTGAATCTCGGGAAGGCAGCCTCGGCCGGAATCGTCGGCGTCATCCACAAGGCCACGCAGGGAACCTCGTATCAGGACCCGCTCTACGCCACGAACCGCACCAAGGCGAAGAGCGCTAGTCTCCTCTGGGGCGCGTACCACTTCGGCACGAGTGCTGACGGAGTTACCCAGGCCGAGCACTTCCTTCAGGCGGTGAACCCAGGGTCCTCGGATCTCCTCGTTCTCGATTTCGAGGAGGACCATCAGGGGCCCTCGATGCCGCTCGAGGAGGCTCGAGCCTTCGTCACGCACGTCAAGGAGACGACCGGTCGATGGCCGGGGCTCTATTCCGGCCACTACGTGAAAACGCTGCTCGGATCGAATTCCGATCCCGTGCTTGGGAGCTGTTGGTTCTGGCTTGCGCAATACGGACCGACACCGGTCGTGCCGGCCGCCTGGAAGACGTGGTCCCTCTGGCAGTACACGGACGGCGGCCTTGGACTCGGGCCGTACGACGTACCCGGCATCGGACGGTGCGACCGCGACAAGTTCAACGGTTCACTTCAAGACCTCAACACGCTCTGGGGTTGATCGATCTCGAAATGGAGGGGAAGACTCATGGGGTCAAACACTCGCCCGTGCTCACTCCGCGATCTCGCGGGATCCATCCTCCTCATCTCAAACTCCGCGAACTCGGCCGGCCTTACCCCCAAATGCACTCTTCCATTCGACTCCATCAAGGAAAACCATCCTATCGACGCCGACTGTGGAGCGGAGGGAACCGCCACCTCCGAACCCCAGGACGCGCAGAACCGCGCCAGAACAACTTCTGCGCGACCGGCAAGCCCACCCGAGTCACGCTCCCGAGCTTCCTGAAGCTCCAGAAGGCCGTCGAAGATCACGACATCCCTTTCGGAAGCAGTAAGACACTGCCGGAGGATCGTGCCGTCCTTCGCGCGCTCTATAAGACCTCGGATGGGCACCTGATCGGAGAGGGATCGAACGTCCAGTTCGTCGGCTTCGTCATCGCCGCACACCATTCGAACGTCGGCAAAGGTGAGAGCGTCAACTGCAAGACGAAGGGCAAGGAGAACAACGATATTCACATCGCGCTCGGAAAGACCGAAGGCGACGAGCTCTGCGACAGCATCACCGCTGAACTCAGCCCGCACTTCCGACCTTCCTCATGGGATCCCGTGAATCTCGCGCATCTCGACCGCCATCCAGTCCGGCTCACCGGGCCGCTCACCTTCGACGGGAGTCACAAACCCTGCACCGCGGACAAGGTCAGCTCACCACCCAGAGCGTCCCTCTGGGAGATCCACCCGGTCTATGCAATTGAGGTCTGCACGAAACGCACTCTCGCGAGCTGCAAGGTCGACGACGACTCGAAGTGGGTGACGCTCGAAGCCTGGCTCGGTGCGGAGGAAGAGTAGAGCACGGTCGTTCGAGCGGCAGCCAACGAACGAGGCGAAGGAAGTGTGTCGAACTCGCTTACGAAAAAAGGCCCTCGTGTTGTCTGTGTCCCAGCCGGACGCCAACCCTCCACGACGCCAACAGGGATGAAGGAGCTACGTCATGACAGAACCCAAGGAAATGCTCAGCAACTTTGTGAGCGACCTCTCGACCCTGAAAGGTGAGTCGCGCCGCTCACTGCTCGCAGACTTGGCACCGAGCCTCGAGAAGGGTGACGTACAAACGATCGTGCAGTCCTCACCAGATCCCGCCGGCATCGTGCAGGACGCCACAGCGACACTCGGGCAGGCAGACCAGAAGAGTGTCGTCACCGCGAGCCTCCGGAACTTGCCCGAGAAGGATCGCGCAGAGGTTGTGAGCAGCGTCGGACCTCCGACCCCTCCCGCCCTGGACAAGCTCTGGATGATCGTCATCTGGTCGCTCGCCATCGTCCTTGTCGGCTCCTTTGCGACCGTCGCAATCAGCATTTTTGTACCGCTTCCGGAAAACTCCCCCGGCCCGCAGATGGCACTTACCGTGTTCACGAGCGTCGTGGGGTTTCTCGCAGGCCTCTTCGCACCAAGCCCTGTTGCCAAACACCCGTGACGCGGTTCCCCTTCAAGACCAACGTCACCGCACGGGGAACACGGTGAGGAAACCGGAAGGCTGTCAGGACAGCTAACGAGCAGGGCATCCACGAACAGGCAAGCTCTTGATATCAGACGAGCCACCACGCAGCGGGGCTGCGCCTTTCGCTTCCGCCGTCAGCATGGCTCAGGAAGCGGAGTTCAGGGCCGCCCCTGTTCTCAGGGAGGAGGGCGCTGCCGGAATCGTCCGTAGGCCCGAAACACTCGGCTTCTGCAAGCGTCTGTGAGATCTTCCGCGCCCTATGAGCGCTCTCCCCCTTTCCCTTCCCCTTTCCCTTCCCCTTTCCCTTACCCTTTCCCTTTCCGATCAGGCCTCCCAGGCCGTGCGCCGAAGGCGCTGGAATGCTAGCGCTCTCTCAGCTCTCCTGAAGGCCAAGGAGTTCGTGTGGTTGGCCTTCGGGCTGCGCCTCGCCGAGCTTCGCTACTCCGAGGATCCCGTCCACGTGCGCTTCGCCGAGATGGAGGAGCTGCGCTTTCGAGCCACTCGGGCCGAGGAATCTCTTCAGATCCTTCGCGAGCGCCTTCGCCGCATCCCCGAGAAGCATCGCCCTCTCTATACGCCGCAAGAACGCTTTCTGATCCTGAATCTCAAGGCTCGGTCCGCATCCACGCAGGCCCAGGCGGCTGATCTCTACGTCGTCTCGGAATCAACGATCGCCCGCTGGGAAAGAGAGCACAGGAAGGATCCCGAGAAAGAGACGATCGGTTCGCTCCTCAAGCCCGTCTGTTCAGCGACAATTAGAACTGCGGGGCTCAGTTCTAATTGACGCCAGACACCCGTCCCTCCCATCAGGCGGATTGGCGACGGCGTGCGAGAGATGGTCCATCTGCTGGCCGCACTCGGCGTCCCGGGCGCCGGCTCCAAATCTCGCTCTCTGCTCCGCGCCGGCTATCGGGTCTGCCGATCCTCCGTCCAGAACATCCTCAAGGAGGAGCTCGTGACTCCGCGTCCGACGCTCTGTCCCGATCCCATCGACGGTTCAAAGAAAACGGCCCCCGCAACAAAGAAGGTAGTCAAGGCCCGGCACCCGCTTCACGTCGTGATGGCCGATATCACCGAAGTGCGTTCGCTCTTCGGAATCTTCTCGTTCAGAATCGCCGTGGTCTTCGACGTCTTCTCCCGGTTCCCGCTCGCCTCCAAGGTCTTCCTCAAGGAACCCTCCGCCCAGGAAATGTCCGGCCTTGTTTCGGAAACCGTGGAAATGTTCGGAAAGGTGAAACACTTCGTCTCGGACCAGGGGGCCTGTTTCACGGGCGAGGCGTTCAAAGCCGCACTTTCGGACCTCGGAATCAAGCAGCGCTTCGGCGCCCTCGGCCAGCATGGCTCAATCGCCCTGATTGAAAGGTTTTGGAAGACGCTCAAGGGTCTGATTCGCCTGCCGCTCTTCCAACCCCTCATCAAGGAGGATCTGGAGAATCGCCTCGCCTCCGCCCTCGCTTCCTACTCTCACTTCCGCCCTCATTCCGCTCTCACTGGAGCGACTCCTGCCGAGCTCTTCTTCGGCCTGCCTCAGCCGCACCTGAAGGCCGTCCCCGCTCCACGCGGCCGCCCCGGAGATCCCTGCCCCGATCTTCAGGTCGAGATCGTTTTCCTCGACGCCGAGAGGCTCTTCCCCGTTCTGCTTCGCAAGGCCGCGTAGACTTTCCAGGCTTTTTTCTTCTCGGTCCCCTCAGATCGAACGTCCCCGTCGCTTCACCCCGAAGCGAACGGACGGAGCCTTGTTTTCAACCCCCCACCAGTTTTCGACCCATCTGCTTTGGAGCCACGATCTACGCATGTCTTGCGCCGCGCAACTCCCATTTGGCCACTACTACATATCCCCTTCCCTCAAGTAACCCCAACATCTTGTGGTATCCGATTCCTGGAGCCGCTGATGATCCGCCCGTAGGGTGCCGGGTCCACCGTAAGGGCCTGCTGGACGAGGCGGACGCAGCGAACTGCGGGTTCCGTGGAAGATCGTCCCGGCGGTGACGGAGACTTGGTGGCCGCAGCCCTTACAGTGCATGAGGCCGCGTTTCGTAAGCCACCCGTCGGCTGTCGAGCATCTCGGGGAGCAGAAACCCTCTGGCCATCGCAGCTTTACCAGGTACTCCCGGCACGCCTCTTCGGTCGCAAAGAAGCGGTCGAACTGCGGCAGCGTCTGCGGAAACCCGGCGTCGGCCATCCCAAAACACTACAGGTTGGGGTTACTTGAGGGAAGGGGATATGTAGTTGGCCACTACAGGCCAGGGCTCCGGCAAGATTGCGTTATGTTCCAAAACACGTACCACGCCGCCGCTGCTCAAACGCCGAGAGAAGCCACGACGACACGAGAGCCTCACTGCCGCTTGGAGAAGCGTTTTTGACATGAACGCCGTCTTGCCGGACCCCGGAGGGTCAGGCCGCAACCCCCTCCTCGCGCGAAGCGCGCACGTTGCGGCCTGGCCTGGCCCCCTGTGCCGATCGTGGATTCCTTTCCAGGATCTCGCCTGCGAAGCGACATCACCCGATCAGCATTGACCTGAGCCGGGCGCGGGCCGTGCGCGCGAGGAGGCGAGAGGGAGCGGTCGGGTAGAGGTGGTTGCCGAGCTTTTAGGTCGATGTTTGGGTTCTCCGTTCCCGCCTGGTTTCCCGGCGGTGCCACAAGATCTCGACCATGGCTCGACAGAGCCACCTCCCCCACCGATCCGGACGTGCGGGACTACCGCATCCGGCTCTTCGGGTCACGGGTTTCGCTGCGGACGATAAATTGAATGTGCACTCCCAGCCTCCGGCAGCGGATGCCGCAGCAGGAGGTTCTGGAAAACCGCCCAAGCCATGTTGGCGCGCTGCGAGCGGCGGCCCAGCCATTTCCACCAGATGAGAATCAGCTCGTAACGAAAGCGTTTGAGCATCCGGAGATTCCAGGTCACTCCGTAATACTGGTAATGACCCTTGAGCTTCCGCGTGAGCGCCTCACGCTGCTCGGACACCGCAAGATGCCGGTTTCGCCGACACCACTCCGTGATCCGCTTCAGCGCTCTGGTCAGTCGGCTCTTGGCCGTCTTCCTCTGGATTGCCCACGCCCCGCGCCTCGTCCGGCGCCAGAGGTGAGTGAATCCAAGTAGGTCGAACGTCCCCGGTCGTGTCCCTCCGTCCCTCCCCTTGGGACCAGCCAGAAGGTCCGGCCGTCGGAATGGAATCAGTCGGGTCTTCTCTGGATGGAGCGTCAGGCCGTACTTGCCGAATCGCTTCGGCAGCACGTCCACCACCCGCCGGGCATCCGACTCCAGCGAGAAGACCATCACGAAGTCGTCGGCGTATCTCACAAGAAACGCCTCCCCCTTCATGCGTGGCTTGACGACGTCTTCAAACCAGACGTCGAGCACCTCGTGGAGATAGATTTCGCCAGAAGCGGCGAGATCACGCCGCCCTGCGGCGTGCCCAGTTCCGGATGACTCACGTTTCCCTCTTCGAGTACTCCCGCCTTCAACCACTTGTCGATCGTTCGTCGCAGCACTCCGTCTCGCACCCTCTGGTTCAGAAAGCTCCGAAGGTGGCTTGGTTCCAGAGTGTCGAAGAAACTCTGGATGTCCACCTCATAAACCCATCCCCCGTGCATGTCCATCAGCCCGCCCTGCAACACCTCCAGCGCTTGATGCGCCGATCGTTCCGGCCGAAAGCCGAACGAGCAGTCTCGAAAGTCCTGCTCATAAACGGCTTCCATCACCATCACCACGGCCCTCTGAAGCACTTTGTCTTTGAAGGTCGGGATGGTGGCTTCAAACCGCACCTCCTGCAGCGACCTTTTCGGATCGTGGCTTGATGCGCGTCGATTGCGCGACGCGCCGGCGAGTAGCGTCCTCCACTTCCGTGGGGAAGTGCACACAGAGACGGCCACCGGACGCGCGCCGCGCGTTGACGTGACCTTGGCGGACCCAGGAGTAGATGACGCCCGGAGCGACGTCGAGCCGATCGGCGACTTGGTCGATCGTGAGCTCTCCTTCCCGCAGGTGGGCGGCCGGTTTGGTACCGGGGATCTCATACGCATACCGGATCCAGCGTACCGCCGCCCGATCGAAAGCACGGCCTCCTCCAGTTCTGAGCCCTGCCGCAGCGATCCGCGTCACCAACTCCGCATCGTCGAGCTCGGCGAAGTTCCGTACGAGCTCGATCGCCGCGGCAGGCGTGCGTCGAGCCACGCCAGGACGAGTCACCACCAGCTCCTCGCTTGCCCCCGTACGCCAGCGAATGCCGATGCGCACACGCGGCCCGGGCTCGGAGGTCAGCGTCACATCTGCTACGAGCGCACGGAGGAGGCGCTTGCGGTCCTTGGCGGATGTGGTGGGAGCCGCCCAGAGTCGAGGCAACTCTGAGGCAGCGGCCGCCAGCTGGTCGCCCGTGGGCAACGACACGACGGAGGCCTGCGCGGCAGCCAGCGCGCCCTCCGCTTCCGTCAGGCGCGTGAGCTTCTCCTCCCACCGTTGCTCGAGGCTCCGGGCTACGAGACGGTTCTCGGGTTCGCACTGGTGGAAAGCCCTCTCTGCCCTGGCTGCCTCGTACCGCGATCGCTCTAGTTGGAGCTCCAACGATCGTGTGCTCCGCACCCTGCGGTCTTCCAACTCGTCCGCCATGGCCAACGCCAACGCGACACGATCCGGTGCTACGGCTGTGAGGAGCCGTGGCGCGACCGCCGCATCGACCAGCGACGCCACCACCGACCGACAGCCCGGCGTCTGCGCTCGATCGTGACGCGAATGCGTGCAGTCGTAGATCGAGCGACCCGGCGTGTGCAAGGTCGACATCGCCCGGCCGCAGCCACCACACATCACCAGTCCCTGCAGCAACGCCGCGCCCTCACGTGGTGGTCGCGCTCCGCTGCGTGTGTGGTTCGCCGAAAGACGCCTCTCGGTGTCGAGATAGTTGTTCCATGTCGTGTACGCGGGATGATGGTCCGGGATGTTGACCAGCCATTCTCCTCGCGCAGGCTTCGTTGCCTTGGTGCGAATCGTGCCGTCGGGATCGACGATACGCCGGCTCCGATAGCGGCCGTACACGTAGGTGCCCGTGTAGGTCGGATTGGAAAGAAGGCCGAGCACCCGCGAGTGGGTGAGACGTCCCCAGCGGATGTCGCCGCTCCAGGCTCCGCCATAAGCACGCCGGGGAAATCGACGTTCCCGGAAGACACCGACCACGCCGTACGCGGACCCGGTCGCCTCGAAGGCCGCGAAGACATCCGACACCGCGATGCGGATCTCTTCGTTCGTATCCTTGACGATCCGCCTATCCTCGTCGAAGACGTAGCCGACCGGCAGAGGAAATCGTAGGTCGCCGCGTCGAGCTGCGGCACGCTTGGACTCCTGCAATCGACCGGCGAGTACGTGGAGCTCTGCCTCCGACATCGTCCCCTTCAGGCCCAGCAGGAGCCGATCGTTGAAGCTCTGCAGATCGTAGACACCGTCAGCGTCGACGATCAATGTGTCGGTAATGCTGCAGAACTCGAGCAGCCGCTGGAGGTCCGCGGAGCTGCGTGCCAGACGTGAGATCTCTAGGCCGAAGACCGCCCCCACCTCTCCCATGCAGACCCGGCTCACCAGCTCCTTGAAGCCACTGCGCATCGACGCGCTGCGCCCCGACAGGCCCAGATCGGCATCGATGATCACGATCTTCGAGGCTTCCCATCCGAGCCGCGCCGCTTCCGTCGCGAGCGCGTACTGTCGGGCCGTCGATTCTGTGTGCTCCCTCACCTGAGCCAGGGTCGACTGGCGGATGTAGACCACCGCCAGTCGCGCTTGATGCCGGCTCGTGATCTTGCTTGGACTGCTCATCGCGCCACGCTCCTCCTCTGATGGCAGCCAGGAGCATGTTGGCCAGAGGCGCCACCAGCTCTCGGCCGGGAGCGCCCGCGCTCATTCAGCCCAGCTCCCCCCGGGCCAGCAGCTCCAAATTGATGGCTGAGATCTCCGCCAGCGCAGCTTCGAGTTCGGCGGTGATCTCCACGCGGCGACTCACTTCGTCGGCGACATCCGCCGCGATGTACAGCATCCGCGTCCGGTCCCCGGTACGCGTGGCCAGGTACACGTACGGACCGTGAAGCTCGCCCTCCGCGCATCGGCAGGCCTCCTTGCCGCAGCGGCGGCCCTGCGTCTGGAGCGATCCGCGCAGAGTCATCTCCGCGTCGGGTAGTCGCCTGGCCAACCGCGCTCGTCGCGCTCGCAGCTGGCGTCCGGTGAGTTTCTGTAGGTCTGTAGTCTTGTGTGACATCTGAAAACAAGAATAGATCCGACACATGTCACCGTCAAGCGCTCTTGATGGCGGACACAAGGGCGGCGAGCTCGGACAGCACGTCCACGTCCAGCGGTGACGGGCCTGGCGCGCGTCCCCGGTCCGTACAGTCCTCGGCCAAGGTGAAGGTGCCCAGCGGACCGCCCTCGCAAACGTAAACCTGCCCGATCGAGCGGTAGCGCCGCTCGATCAGAATGACCACCCGCTTCCCGGCCAACGGATGGAAGGGGTGCGTTACGAGCAGGTAATCAGAAGGCCCGTTGGATGACTTGGCGGTATAGCGGAACCGTCGGGATTCCGATCGGTCGCATCGTCGTGCCGTCACCCTTCGGGATGTAGGCACGCCGCACGGGTGGTGCTCGGTACTCGCCGGACTTGAAGCGCTCCAGCACGGAGCGGAGGTTCTCCTCCAGATGCTCTCCGTTGTGAACGCTCATGAGAAAGTGACCCACTAGCGATCACGAGAGAGGGACCCACCTTCTACGAGTGACCTGAGCCGCATATCGGAAGCTATTCCCCGGAGGCGGCAATGGTCACGCTGGAGGAATGGATGGACATTCGATCCCTATATGAGCAGGGACTCTCGATCCGGGAGATCGTTCGGCGTTCGGGGCGGAGCCGGAAGGCGGTACGAAAGGTGCTGAGATCGGCTGACCCGCCGAGCCGCATTCGGCGAGCCCGAGGGTCCAAGCTCGAGCCGTTCAAGGACCACGTTCGGCAGCGGTACTTTGAGCATGAGCTTTCCGCGGTGCGGCTTCACGAAGAGATCAGCGAGCAGGGTTACGTGGGATCCGAGATCACGGTGCGCCGCTTCGTGGCAGAGCTCAGGAGGAGCCGCTACGGACCGAAGGGAGCAACGGTGCGCTTCGAGACGGCGCCAGGTCACCAGGCTCAAGCGGACTGGGCCTACGCCGGCCGGTTCGTCGCGCCGGACGGCCGGCCGGTAAGCGTCTACGCCTTCGTGATAGTGCTGGGCTTCTCGCGGATGCGGTACGTGGAATTCACCACTTCGATGAAGCTGCCCGCCCTGTTATCGGCAATGCAGAGGGCCTTCACATTCTTCGGTGGCGTGCCGGAAGAGGTTCTCTTCGACAACATGAAGCAGGTACGGCTTTCGTTCTCGCAGTTGAATCCGCTGTTTCTCGACTTCGCCCGCCACTACGGCTTCGCCATTCGCACGCATCGACCTCGTCGTCCTAGGACCAAGGGCAAGGTCGAGCGTGCCGTGCGGTACGTGCGAGAGAGCTTCCTTCGAGGAAGGACCTTCTCGGATCTCTCGGACGTGCAGCTGCAGGCCCGGCTTTGGATGGAGAAGGTAAATATGAAGCCTCACGGCACGACGAAGGGGCGCCCAAGCGACCGTCTCGAGAAGGAAAACCTCCAGCCTTTCGCAGGTTTCTCACCCTACCGCCTGGCCGCCTTCGTGACACGAAGGGCCGACCGAGAAGGCTTCGTCAACTTCGAAGGGAGCCGGTACTCCGTTCCACCGGAGCACTGTGGCCGCGCGCTCACCGTGGGGACGGCGGATCGATCCGTTGTCATCCGCCTAAGGGACGCGATCATCGCCGAGCACCCGAAAGCTGAAGGCCGTGGCTCAACCGTGTCCGACCGCGAGCACGTGGCGGCCATGTGGCAGCTCACTCGCGAGCTTCTGGAGAGAGCAAAACCCCTCCCGAGCTGGCGTCTTACGTTTGATCAGGCCGTCGCCGAACCCCGCTGGCCTCCTACGAGGAGGCGGTGTGAGCATCGCCTACCAGGAGAAAGCCATTCAAGGCCTCACGCAGCTCGGATTGGTCACGGCCCTGTCCCAGCTCGACCAGACGGCCCAGCGAGCCGCGGCCGAGACCTGGTCCTACACGCACTTTCTGGGTTACCTGCTCGAAGGCGAGCTTGTCTTTCGACACGAAAAGACCGTCCGGCTGAATCTGCAATTCGCCCGGTTACCCTACCTGAAGAGAATCGAAGACTTCGACTTCGCCGCGCAGCCTTCGCTCGACCCCAGGCTCGTCGAAGAGCTCTTCACCCTCCGGTTGCTGGCCGACGGCCGCAACGTCGTCCTGCTCGGACCGCCCGGCGTGGGCAAGACCCATCTGGCCATCGCCATGGCGGTGCGGGTGGCCGAAGCAGGCCACCGCGTCTACTTCACGACGGCAATCGAGATGGCTCGGCGCCTGACGAAAGCCCTCGCCGAAAACCACCTGCGCCGCGAGCTCCAGAGCCTCGTGCGGCCCCGGCTCCTCGTCATCGACGAGATGGGGTATCTGTCCCTCGATCCGATCCAGGCCAGCGTGCTCTTCCAGGTCATCTGTGAGCGTTACGAAAGAAACCAGCCGATCGTCCTGACGTCCAACAAGGCCTTTGCTGATTGGGGCGAGGTCTTCGCCGGCGATCCCGTCCTGGCGTCCGCCGCTCTCGATCGTCTTCTTCATCGATCCACCGTGATCAACGTCCATGGCGAAAGCTACCGACTCAAAGAAAAGCGCCAAGCCGGCACCGCTTCGGCCATTCCCTCCGATGGAGGGGCTGCCAACATGCGCTGAAAAAGAAAAACACCCCTTCCCCCCTCGACCCCCTAACCCCGGGGATACCACCGGGGTCTTTCAATCAAGGGGTGGGTCCCTCTCTCATGATCGAGAGGTGGGTCCCTTTTCGTGAGCGTTGACACCGTACTGCTTCGCCGTCTGTCCGTCGATGCCGGGCGCCCCACCCTTGCGGGTACGCTCATAGGCCTCTTTGAGAAAGTCGATGTCGATGACGTGAGACAGGCTGGTAAACGCCATCTGCGGCGCTCTCTTTGCCAGCTCCGCTATCCGCTGTCGTCTCGTTGACACGCTCCCCGAGCTCAGTATCTCGGACATGTTTCCTCCCAGCGGCTCCGTGATCCGGCCTCCCGCTTCCCTCCACCGGGTCCCTCGGGTCGGTTCCCCGGCTTCTCAGGTACTACCAAGAGGCTCCGACTCCCGACCGTCCCCGCTTCGCTCGGTCTCCCTTGCTCACGGTTCCACTCTCTCGAGTGGAGACGGCCGGGTCTCCCAGGTTCCTGCGAGACCCCCATGCACGCGCGCCCTGCTCTCCGACCCCGGTGGGACCTTCACGCCAGGCCATCTCGGCGTCTCGGTTCCGCCCCCGTAGCTACGACATCTGTCAAGCGCCACCAATTTCCGCCCCCCTTACGTCACTAAAAGCGCCCCCCTCTGGTCCGGCTCTCGATCATTCAATCAGATGGTTTCTAGTAGTCGCGCGGTGGGAACGGTGGGAATCGCGAAGCGATTTCCAAGCTGCCGCAGG
>JBDSFL010000026.1:0-3884 GCA_039919545.1 Thermoanaerobaculia bacterium
GCCTCGGCGCTGCCCGGCTCTCCCACCGTGGTCGCGCCGGGCGAGGAGGCACGCTTCCTGGCGCCCTTGCCGCTCGAGAAGCTGAGCCCGGAGCTGGACGTGGCCGCCACTCTCTCGCGCTGGGGCATCCGCTCCATCGGCGAGTTCGCCCGGCTCTCGGCCGCCGAGGTCACCGCCCGTCTGGGCGAGCTGGGGCATCGCCTGCATGCGCTCGCGCGCGGCGCCGATCCCCTTCCCCTGATGCCGCGCGCGCTCCCTCCCACGTTCCGGGAAGGGATGGAGCTGGAGTGGCCGCTGGTCACGCTCGAGCCTCTGCTGTCGCTGTCGGCGGGCGCGCTCGAGAGGCTGATGAAACGCCTCGAGGCGCAGGCGCTGGGGTGTGTGCGGCTCGAGATCGCATTGACGCTCGAGCCCGACGGACACGATCTGCGCGAGATCGCGCTCCCCGCTCCCACGCGTGACGTCAAGACGCTGCTCAAGCTCATCCAGCTGAACCTCGAGGCGAAGCTCCCGGGCGCGGCGGTGGCGGGTTTCGCGTTCACCGCGCATCCCGACCGCCCGCGCTCGGGGCAGCTCACGCTGTTCGGGCCGACGGAGATCTCCCCCGACAAGCTCGCCACCGCGCTCGCGCGCCTGATGGCCCTGCTCGGTGAAGATCGCCTCGGCCAGCCGCAGACGGTGAACGGGCATCGCCCGGAGCGCTTCGCCCTGGCGCCGTACGCGCCTCCGCCGCCACCCACCACGCGCCGGGCGGCGCCACAGGGCCGCGGGCTGCTGTCGGTGCGCGTGCTGCGTCCGCCCGTGGAGCTCGAAGTGCTCACGGAAGAGCCGGTGCACGTGCCGAAAGAAAGCTCGGCCAGCTCGGCCAGCTCGAACTCGACCATCGACATCGACCCGCGTTCGCGACTCGTCTCCGTGCGCAATCTGGGATCAGCGCACGCCGCGCCTGACGGGAACGCATCGCCCATCACACGGGGGCGTGAGCCGCGCCCCGCAGGCCCGCTCCAGATCGAGGGTTCCGTTCGCGTGGCCTCGGGGCCGTGGGAGCTGGAGGAAGCGTGGTGGTCCGACGCTCCGGTGTCGCGCGAGTACTGGGACGTGGAGCTGGCCGGAGGCGGGATCTATCGCCTGTTCCGCGAGCGCGGAAGCGGCGAATGGTTCGCCGATGGCATCTATGACTGAACTTGATGCCCTTGGCATCTACGACTGAAATTCATGGATCGCTCCGGCCCCCCTTCCCGCGACCTCATCTCGAACGGAAAGCTCATCTCGGCAGGGGCACGCAAGGAAGAGCTGCGCCGGCGCACCGTGCGGACGCAGGGCACCGCTTCCTCGCGCAAGCGGCGCTATGCCGAGCTTCGTTCCGCCTCCGCCTTTTCCTTCCTGGAAGGAAGCGCTCTTCCCGAAGACCTGATCGACCGGGCCGCGGCGCTCGACCTCCCCGCGGTCGCCCTCATCGATACGAACGGTGTTTATGGCGCACCGCGTTTTTACAAGGCGGCCAAGGCCGCGGGCATCAAGGCGCTGGTGGGGGCCGAGGTCGTGCTCGTCCCCGCGCCGCCCGAGCGCTCGGTGGGCACGCAGACGGGCCCCGGGCCGCTGGGCCTCGTGCCACCGCCCGCTTCCGCGCTGCTCGGTTCACCGCGCGTCACCCTGCTCGTCGAGAGCCAGGCGGGCTACCGGAATCTCTGCCGGCTCATCACCGCCGGAGCCATGGGCTCGAGGGTTCACGTGCCCGGCGCAACGTCCGGCAAGCAGCCGGCCCGCGTCACGTGGGAGCAGGTCGCCGCCCACGCCGAGGGGCTGCATCTGATGCTCGGCAACGAGGAGAGCCCGCTCTGGCCCACGTGGGAAACGCAGGGCATCGAGGGCGCGCGCCGGCTGGTCGATCGGCTCTCGTCGTTCTTTCCCGGGCGGCTCCATCTCGAGCTCCAGCGGCACGGCCGCCGCTCGGAGGAGCACCGCAACCAGGCGCTCTGCGAGCTGGGCCGTGCGCTGCGCCTCCCCGTGCTCGCCACCAATGGCGTGCGCTACGCGCGCCCTCAGGACAAGGAGCTGTTCGACGTCCTCACGTGCCTGCGCCATCACACCAACCTCGATCGCGCAGGACAGCTGCTGCACGAGCAGCGCGAGCGGCACCTGAAATCCAGCGACGAGATGGCGACGCTTTTCTCCGACCTGCCCGGCGTGCTCGAGCAGAGCGCCGACCTCGCCGATCGCCTCTCGTTCACGCTCAAGGATCTCGGCTACCGCTTCCCCGCGTATCCGCTGCCGGAAGGCGAGACGCCCTCGTCCTTCCTGCGCCGCATCACGTGGGACGGGGCACGCTCCCGTTTCCATCCGCTCACCGCGCGTGCGCAGGCGCAGATCACGAAGGAGCTGGCCCTCATCGAGAAGCTCGATCTCGCGGGCTACTTCCTCATCGTGTGGGACATCGTGGAGTTCTGCCGCAAGGAGAAGATCCTGGTGCAGGGGCGCGGCTCGGCGGCCAACAGCGCGGTCTGCTACGCGCTCTCGATCACCGCCGTCGATCCCGTGAAGATGGAGCTGCTCTTCGAGCGCTTCCTCTCGGAGGAGCGGGGCGAGTGGCCCGACATCGATCTCGATCTTCCCTCGGGAGACCAGCGCGAGAAGGTGATCCAGCACGTGTACAAGAGCTACGGCCCGCACGGCGCGGCCATGACGGCCAACGTCATCACCTATCGCGACCGCTCGGCCGCGCGCGAGGTGGCCAAGGTGCTCGGCTTCTCACCCGATCAGGTCGACCGCCTCGCCAAGCAGCTGGGCAAGTGGAGCTTCGGTGAATTCCGCGACGGCCTGCGCGATTTCGGCGGCGAGGTGGCGCAGGTGGGCTTCGATCCGGAAGACCTGCGCATCCGCCATTTCAAGCGGCTCTGGATCGAGGCGCAGAACCTGCCGCGGCACCTGGGCCAGCACTCGGGAGGGATCGTGGTGGCCATGGGGCGGCTCGACGAGGTCGTGCCGATCGAGCCCGCCGCGATGCCGGGGCGCGTCGTCATCCAGTGGGACAAGGACGACTGCGCCGACCTCGGCATCGTGAAGGTCGACCTGCTGGGCCTCGGCATGCTGGGCGCCATCGAGGAGATGATCCCGCTCATCGAGCGGCACGAAGGCGTGCACGTCGACCTCGCGCATCTGCCGCAGGAAGACCCGGCGGTCTTCGCCATGTTGAACGCGGCCGACACCATCGGGCTCTTCCAGGTGGAGAGCCGCGCGCAGATGGCCTCGCTGCCGCGGCACGGCCCCAAGACGTTCTACGACATCGTCGTGCAGGTGGCGATCATCCGCCCCGGGCCGATCGTGGGGGGCATGGTGCATCCGTTCTTCGACCGTCGTCGCGGCCTCGCCCCGGTCACGTACGCTCACCCTTCGCTCGAGCCGATCCTGAAGCGCACGCTCGGCGTGCCGCTGTTCCAGGAGCAGCTGCTGCGCATCGCGATGGTGGCGGCGGGTTTCACCGGCGGCGAGGCCGAAGAGCTGCGCCGCGCGATGGGCTTCAAGCGCTCGCAGGAGCGAATGGCCGTGATCGAGCAGCGACTGCGGGACGGCATGGCCGCGAACGGCATCGAGCCTGCCGCGCAGGAAGAGATCGTCAAGTCGATCACGGCCTTCGCGCTCTACGGCTTTCCGGAATCGCACGCGGCCAGCTTCGCGCTCATCGCGTATGCCAGCGGCTACCTGAAGGCGCATCACCCCGCCGCCTTCTACGCGGCGCTCCTGAACGCCTGGCCGATGGGCTTCTATCACCCGGCCACGATCGTGAAGGACGCCGAGCGGCACGGCACGCCCGTGCTTCCCATCGACGTGAACCGCTCGGGCTGGGGCTGCCGCCTGGAGCGAGTGGCCGATCACCGCGCGACGAT
>JBDSFL010000041.1:0-4769 GCA_039919545.1 Thermoanaerobaculia bacterium
TCTTGAGGTTCTTCAGCTTCTCGTTGTACTCGTCGTAGGTGAGGAACGGGGGTGGGCTTGGCATGGGGAGAAGAGGTGAGGGGATGTGAACCTAGTTTGGAATGTCCACAAAATATCGTACAGACCCGGGCCGTGCCGCTCCTCGGCAGCGAGGCCCGCCCCGAAGTACGCGGGGAGCGTGAGTGCTGTGACCGGGTCGATCTGGTCCAGACGCGCGAGCGCCTCCTCCATCCCGGCGATCAGGTCGAGGTAGGTCCCGCTCCTCGTGTAGGAGACGGGGTCGAACGGGCTCGTCGTCAGCGGGGCGTGCAACCGAGCCCCCTACCGACCGAGGAGCCGACCGAGGAGGCCGGCTGGTTTGGCCCGCGCACGGGACCGGGCGATGGCGTCCGCGAAGAGCGGGCGGATCGCCCTACGCATCTCCGCCACGATGAGGGTCACGTCGTAGCCGTCCTCGCGGGCGCGCTGCTGGACGGCGGCGCACGCCTTCGACACGGCCAGCCGCTCGCGTTCCACCGTCGCCACGGAGGTCGGGGCGAACATCATGACCTGGTGCTCCTCCCCTCGGTCCCGGCCCTCCATGTAGAACGCGGGGAGGACGAGGGCCAGCTGGATCGGCACGTCGTCCCAGTGGTCCAACGTGGTCTGCATGCCAGCCAGGAGCGCCGAGAACGTCCCGGGCGCGGTGTACGTGTCCGGGTTGAACGGGACCGCGAGTCGATTGGCGTACATCACGCTACCTCCCGAACAGCCGGCCGAAGAGGCCCGTCGGACGCTGGCGCTGCTGCTGCTCCTGCCTGAGGCGAGGGATGGAGTACTCGATCTCCCTCCGCATGTGGGGCCGCATCTGGGCTACGACGCCTCGGGCGTCGTAGCCGGACGCGTCGGCGCGCTTGATGATGTCGACGGCCGCGAGCATGACCGCGAGGTGCTCGGCCGCTACGTCGGGGGTCGAGGGGGTGAGCACCCGGACGCCGTGACGTTCCTGGAGGTCGATGGCCTCGTGGAAGTAGGCGACCAGCTCGAGCGCGCGCATCCCGTCGATCTCGTCCCACCGGCGGAGCGCCTCCTCCATCCCCCGGAGCAGGTCCATGTAGGTGCTCCCCGGGTCGATGTAGTTGGCGGGCCAGAACTCCTCTGATACCCGGACTGGTTGCATCGCTTCCTCCTGGAGTCGGCGGTCTCGCCGACCCGCTTCAGGAGGTAGAGCGGAAATCAGGGGATGTTTTTCTCACGCTCCCTCCTGATTTCTTCAATCTCGCCTTCTGCTCCGATCTCTTGGGGGAGGCGACATGACGTAAACTTGACACCGTCGTTCCCTGCGGATAAGACGCGCTCCAGAGTGGAGGGTCGGTGCATTCATCTCAGCGAATCGCGTTCGTCGGGGCACACGGAACGGGCAAGACGACCCTGGCCCGCGCAGTTGCAGAGAAGCTCCAGGAAGCGGGCATCGCGGCACCGGTAGTTCCCGAGGTTCCGCGATGGATTTGCTCCAAGGCGAATGACCCTGTCTTCTTCAGGCGGGAGAAGAATTCGCCCTTGCGCCAAGTGCTGCTGCTCCTCGGGCAACCCGTTTTCGAAACCGCTCTGCTGCAATCACGGTCAGCATGGTTACTTTGCGATCGCTCCCTCCTCGACCATTGGGCATACACTCGGCTTCTGTTCCGCGACGAACTGCTTCGAGAGGGGGTTACCGAACTCCTGGACGAGTTCGTGTCTTCATACACTCGTACCTATGACTACATGTTCTACGTACCCATTGAGTTCGCTCCACTTGACGATGGCACAAGGGAAGGTGACGACCGATTTCAAGAACAAGTTGACTCAGAGATCCGCCAACTGCTCGGCGCGTACCGTCTTGCGACGCAGACGGTGTCAGGAACCGTCGAAGCCCGAGTCGCGACGGTAATTTCTCAACTGTTGCCGTCCGTTCTCTTGAGGTAGACCAATGCCCGAAGTCGTGAACGCCTTTCCGAGAACACCTGATGCTGCTGAGGCGTTTGTCGACACGCTTGAACGCGTGCTCGACTCGGGCCTCGAAGTTACAGCAGGTAAGTCATTGTCCATAGGGTCCGAAGCGACGTTTCATGAGCTGCTGAATTTTGGGATGGTTGTTGAGAACCCCCGAGAACGAGTCATACGAAGCGCCGTCCGCGGCCTCAACGTACCTGCTGCGGTTGCACGCTTCGTCTGGATGATGGCCGGAAGCGATCGCCTCGCTGACATCGCTTTCTATGAGCCCAAGGTGAGAGCATTCACTGACGATGGTGTCTCTGTTCCCGGCTCCAACTATGGCCAACGACTGCTCCAGGCGCGCCCTGGGCTGAACCAGCTCACCGGTGCGATCAGGCGACTACGGGAGGACCCATCGAGCCGTAGGGCAGCGCTCGTCATTTACCATCCCGAGGATACCGTTCGGGAATCCAAAGATATCCCGTGCACCTTCGGCCTCTTCTACCACATTCGGGACGGCCGACTCCATGCCACGACGCTCATGCGTTCGAACAACGCATTCGTGCTCCTTCCCTATAACCTCTTCGAGTTCTCTCTCCTCGCAGAGGTCGTGGCGACGGAGTGCGGCGTGCCGCTCGGACCGCTCACTCACATCGCGGTGTCGATGCACGTCTTCGCGAGGGACGTGGCAGCGGCTCGTGACGTGATCTCGAAGCGGGCGCTCTCGATCCCGTCGATCCCGATTCCACCAATGCCGCCCTCCGCACTCGCGGAAGTTCACGAACTCGTCGTACTCGAATCCGAACTCCGACACGGCTCCGCTGCTCTCAGTGCACGCAACGTCGAGGGGTGGATCGACAAGGGAGAGAAGCTCTCGCCCTATTGGCGGCAATACTTCTACCTCCTGCTCGTCCACGTTGCTCGACAGAATCACGACGCGTCGGCACTCGAGTCAATTCGGTCCGTGCTCGAATCACCATGGCGAGAGCTCACACCGAAGCGGTTCCTTGAACTTGAGCAGGTTGCTCCGGCGCCCATGCCGGAGCTCGACCTTGAGATGCCTCCAGGTCCACCCCGGGCAACGATCCTGCCGTTTACCAACACACGGCTGCACCAATCGCTTCGAGACGGAGTGGGCAGATGGGAGGTGTCTACCGGCAAGATTTTGCCATGGAGAACCTTCGTCACCCTGGAGGAGCACTACGGCTCAACGATTGCTGCTCAGGGCGCCGAGCTGATCGATGATTCCGACCTCCAAGCCCGGATCGACCGCCTGCTCGATGGTGCTTAGTGCGAAAGGACGTAAGCCCACTTTCACAGGGTATCGTGGCTCTCTGCCGGATGCATCGCACCGAGTCTCCGGACGCTGCGATCCGAGGCTCCTGTGCCCAGCTCCTGACGGCCTGCGCCGTCCGGACGCCACCAGTGCCGCTCAAACCGCTTCTACGAAGACTGAAGGTTGACTTCTCATGGTCAGCCTCGCATGCGCCGCTGGGCGCAGCGATGGCATCACTGGTTGCGGAGCCCACGGGCCTTACGATTCGGCTGAGCGAGAAGTCTGCGCGCAATCATTGGAGAAGTACGCGCTTCTCAATTGCCCACGAGCTTGTCCATGCCCTCTTCATTCGATCGCTCGGTGAACCAGCTCTCATCGCGACTCTCGATGAGACGCCTACTGCGCACCGGGAACTTGAACGCCTCTGCGACCTTGGCGCCGCCGAGTTGCTCATGCCCGCTCGGATGCTACGTGACGATCTCCGCGAAGCGGGTCTGAGCTCCGGAGCTCTCCTGAACTTGTACGACCGATACCTCGTTTCAAGGTCGGTGTTGCTTCGTCAGGTCGCTGCGGTAGTACCAGGGGGCTCCATCATTCGATGGCGGTACTTCGCGAGACAGCAGGACGACCGACCCGCATGGCGGGTCGTGGCCTGCTATCCGCCGTACAGTCGAACGTCTCTTCGTCCGTGGCTCCCGAGAGGTACGACCGATCGCCACGTCTCGGTGGATATACCCGCCTTCGTCGCCGCCCATGAAGAGTCGTGGGTCGGCGAGGTTCGGATAACGCTCGGCACGCGTCACTGGGTTTGCAGTGGTGCGCTGGGTCGGTTTCCGGTGAGACCGAAGACCTCTTCGCTGCCAGAGTTGGAAGGGTTTGGGGTGGCCGACGAGAGGCTCTCTGACGATGCAGAGGTGCTGCTCTTCCTCGCGGAGCCTGGCAGCCCGGTCATCCGATCGCCAAGCTCGAAGGAAGGCTCGACTGACTCAAGACCGCAACCAAGGAGGATGCCGTCAGCACAAGACGGCGGTCCCCCAAAGCACGGTGGAGAGAGCCTTCGCGCCTCGAATACTTCATCGGTGGCAGAGCTGAATACACACGCGTCCCGGACTCCAGTCTCATCCAGGACGCTATCGGAGTAGTTGCCATGAATATGATGGTCTACATCTCGGGGCCGCTGCAATCGGCGTCGGACCTGAGTCGCGCGCGGGCTTTCTACGAACGGCTCGCGAATGAGTGCATCGCTCTCGGCTGGCAGGCGTACTTGCCTCACAAGTCCACAGACCCGATCCTCCATCGCGAGGCTGCGCCGAGACTCGTGTTCGAACGCGACTACAACATGCTTCGAGCTTCACAGGTGATGGTGGCAGATATTGGCGAGGCGTCATCTGGGGTGGGTGCTGAGCTGGCCATCGCGCTCGCCAACCATATCCAGGTCATCGCCCTGCACAGTGTGGACAATCGGCCGTCCCGCTTTATCACAGGAATGCTCGAAGCCAGTGGCGTGCGGATCGACCAGTATAGAGAGGAGAGCGAGGCG
>JBDSFL010000059.1:0-5201 GCA_039919545.1 Thermoanaerobaculia bacterium
CAGGGTGCAGCCGCGCTGGGTCTCGTCGCGGCGCTCCAGCTCTGGGAGGTGTCTCGCGTCCACCCGCACGAGCTTTCGTTCTTCAACGTTCTGGCCGGGGGCCCTGCGCATGGAGCCGAGTGGCTGAACGATTCCAACCTCGACTGGGGGCAGGATCTCATCCGCTTGTCGCTCGAGCTCGACAGGCGCAGGCCGGCCGAATTCGCCACCGTTGCGTACTTCGGTGGCGCGGACGTGGCCGTGTCCTGCGGAAGGTGCCGCGTGTTCGACCCGCTCGCCCCCTCGCTGTCCCCCGGCCTCTACGCGGTCTCCTCCTTCATCTGGACCGAGGGGCCGGAGCTGATGCTCTTCCAGGGCGACAAGGCTCGCTCGAGCGGCTATCAGCATCTGCGAAGCGTGCTGGCCCGGTACGGAGAGCCGCTCGGGACCGTGGGATACTCGATTCTCCTCTTTCGACTTCCCCCGGAAGGATCCCCGCAGAGATGAAGATTTCGATCGTGATGCCCGCGTACAACGAGATCAAGACGATCCGCGAGATCGTCGCGCGCGTGCTGCGCGTGGATCTCGGAGACATCGAGCGGGAGCTCGTGATCGTGGACGACGGGTCGCTCGACGGCACGCGGGACGTCCTGCGCGAGCTGGACGGGAAGAATGGCGTGAGGGTGCTGCTCCAGCCCGAGAACATGGGGAAAGGCGCGGCCGTGTGGGCCGGCATGCAGGCCTCCACAGGCGACCTGGTGATGATCCAGGACGCGGACCTCGAGTACGACCCCGAGGAGATCCCGACGCTGCTGCATCCCATCCTCACCGGCAAGGCCGATGTCGTCTACGGGTCGCGCTTTCTCGGGACGCCGCACGGGCATCGCGTCCTCTACTTCTGGCACACCCTGGGGAACCGCCTCCTCACGCTGATGTCGAACGTCTTCACCGACCTCAACCTCACCGACATGGAGACCTGCTACAAGCTGATGACCGCCAACGTGGCGTCGCGGCTCGATCTGCAATCGCAGCGCTTCGGAATCGAGCCGGAGATCACCTGCAAGGTGGCCCGCATGCGGGCGCGCATCTACGAGGTGCCGATCTCGTACAACGGCCGCACCTACGAGGAAGGGAAGAAGATCGGCGTGAAGGACGGCTTCCAGGCGATCTGGACCATCCTGCGCTTCTTCCGCTGGGAGGCGCCGCGCGGCGACGTGGGCGCGATGACGCTGCGGCGCATGGAGAAGCTCGCGTCGTACAACGCGTGGCTGCACGCGCGCGTGCACTCCTTCCTCGGCCAGCGCATCCTGGAGGTTGGCTCGGGCGTGGGAAACCAGACGCGATATTTCGCCGATCGGGAGCGCGTGGTCGCCTCCGACATCGAGAGCCACTACGTCCGAGAGCTGGCGACGAAGTTTGCAAACCGCGACAACATCCGCATCGCATCTTTTCGTTTTCCGCTCTCCGACGCGGACCTGGGCGACATCAAGGCCGAGCGGATCGACACCGTCGTCTGCATGAACGTGCTCGAGCACATCGAGGACGACGAGGGAACGCTGCGGGACTTCGCCCGCCTCCTGCCCCCGGGGGGGAAGCTCGCTTTGCTCGTTCCGTCCATGCCCTCGATCTTCGGCACGCTCGACGTCCACCTGCGTCACTTCCGGCGCTACGACCGCGAGCCTTTGCGCGCGCTCGTCGCCGCCGCCGGTTTCGAGGTCGAGAAGATCCGTTACCTGAACCGGCCGGGCGTGTTCGGCTGGTGGCTGAACTCGCGCCTGCTCAAGCGCAGGGTGCTCCCCAAAAACCAGCTGGCCGCGTTTCGCTGGTTACTCCCGATCCTGAAGCTCGAGGAGAACGCCGATCCCTCGTTCGGTATGTCGCTCCTCGTGCTCGGCCGAAAGCTGTAGTCCTGAGCCGACCGCGGGCCTCACGCCTCGCGGGCTGGGCCGCTCTCCTGGCGGTTCCCTTCGGGGTCGCCGCGCTGCGCTATCTCGATTTCCTCCGCGGTAGGGTCTTCTACTTCAGGGACGCGGGATTCTTCGCGGTGCCGTGGCGCACGGTCTACGTGAGATCTCTTCGAGCGCTGGAATTTCCTCTCTGGAACGACTGGATGTCCACGGGACGGGCGTTCGCCGCCGATCCGAATGCCGCCGTCTTCTCTCCGATGACCCTCTTGGCGCTGCCGTTCGGAGTCAACGGCCTCGGCCTGGCGAACGTCGCACTGGCGCTCGGGGTCTTCCTCTGGGCGCTGCGGAGCCTGGGGCTCTCTCGCGTTGCGAGCGTGGGGGGCACGCTGGTGCTGCTGCTCTCGGGCGTCTACCAGACTCTGCCGTTCCTCTATTCCCCGATCGGCGCTGCCGCGCCCCTGCCGATCTTGTGGGTGGCGTTCTTCCGCATGGATGCGGCGAGCGGGGCCGACCGGAGACGGCTCATGGTGCTGGCCAGCCTCGCACTCGGGCTCTCCGTGTTCGCGGGGGAGCCTGTGGTCACGGCGGTCGGCGGGGTGGCCGCGCTGCTGCTCCTTGCCGCGGGCTCGATGGGCACCTCTCCGCGCGCGAGGCGGGAGAGCTTCATCGCCGGCGGCGCCGCGCTCGTTCTCGCCGTCGGGCTCGCGGCGGTTCAGATCCTGCCGACCTTGGCCGAGTTGCGGCACTCCGCGCGGGGCGCGATGCGGCCCGAGCACAGCGCCCTCTTCTGGTCGGTTCGCCCCGCGCGCATCCTGACGCTGCTCGAGCCACGGCTCACAGGCGATCCCTTCGCCGAGCGGGACACAGAGTACTGGGGCGCAGGCACCTTCGACGCGGGAAACCCGTATTACTACGATCTCGCCATCGGCCTGATTCCGCTTCTTTTTGCCTTCGCGGCGGCGGCGAAGCGCCAGGGACGTGTTTTCCTCGCGCTCAGCGGGATTGGCGCTCTCGCCGCGATGGGGCGATTCCTCCCGGGCTTCACGTCGATCGCAGGGATATTCTCCATCTTTCGCTACCCCGAGAAGTGGTGGATCGTCTCGACGCTCGGCCTCGCCATCGGCGCGGCGACCGGCCTGGATCAGTTCCTTTCGGCACCACCAGTCGACCCGTTCCATCGATACCTTCGCCGCACCGCGGTCGTGCTGTTTGGACTTCTCACGATCATTTTGGTTTTTTCCTTGGCAATTCCCGATGCGCTGCGCCGCGGCTTGTGGGCAATGGGACTCGGTGCAGGCCCCACGACGGCCTTACAGGTCAGCGCCCTCCTTTCGCCCCTGCTCCTCTCCGGTGTCGGGACGATGGCGCTCGCGTTGCTGCTGCTCGCCGCCGAGCGGCGCGGGCGCCTTTCGCGACCGGCCGTGCTCGGCGTTCTGGCCCTGCTTTTTCTCGCCGACGGCTGGCGCCGTGTCGCGGGCGCCTGCCCGGCCGGCGCGCCGGATCTCTACACGCATGCGAGCGCGCCGGTTCTCGCCGTAAAGAGCGTGCTCGGCGGCGGGCGCTTCTACGACGACGGCGCGGAATCGCCTGCGCTCGGGATGCGTCGGGCGCAGGAGCAGGGAGGTTTCGACCCGCTGCGTCCGGAGACGGGAGTCGTCTTCGGCATCCGCTACGCCGCCGAGAACGATATCGATCGAATGATGCCGGTGGCGAGCGTGGAGGCGAGCCGGCTCATCTCGCGGCTGCCGTGGGGCGAGGACAAGCTGGCCATCCTTCGCACGCACGGTGTCACGGTCATACGGACCTCTTCGCCGGGTCCCGATCCGGTCGGGGTGGTCGAGGTGGCCCGCTTCGGAATCGACCGGATCCTGCGCGTGGAATCTCCGCGGGACGAGTTCGCGCTGCTTCCGCGCGAGGACGTCCAGGCCGGATCGCCGGGAGGCCGTTACGGGGCGGGAAGCATCGCGCTGCTCGAGCGGCGGTCCCACCGCCAGAGGTTGCGCGTCAGTGTGGGGCCCGAGCCCGGATACCTGGCCGTGGCGCGCACGTTCGATGCGAACTGGGCCGTCACAATCGATGGAAGCCCTGCGCATCTGCTGCGCACAGCTGGAGGGCTCTCCGCACTCATCGTTCCGGCGGGCCGTGATCATCTCGTGGAGCTCCGGTACAGGAACGCTCTCCTGTTCTGGGGGGCGATTCTTTCATTCGCCTCGGCGCTCGTGATCGGAAGTCTTTTCGTCGTTCGCCGCGAGACGCACGGAGAGTCCTCGCTCTGATGAGCACGGAGAGCTCTGCGGCCTCTGCTGTCGTCGAAACGGGCGTGGGTCTCTCGGGCGTCCTCATCACTCCCGGAGGGCACCGGCTCGGGTTGCCGCCGGAGTCGCGCTGGGTGAAGATAGGCCTCTTCATGAGCCTCATTTCCCTCTCGGCATTGGCGGCCTGCGCGAGGCCGAGATTCAACGGTCCCGCAACAGCATGAAGCGGAACACGAAACGACGGCTGGCCCTTTACGGCACGGCGTCCGTGATCGCCGTCGTCTGCCTGAGCGCGCCGGTGATCGCACGCCGCCGGCAGCCGCCGGTGAAAGTGCGGCACGTCGAGCCTAAAGAGGCGCTAGAGCACGAATCCAGCCGCCTCCTGCGCGATCTCCTGCGCATCGACACCACCGACGGCGTGACCAGGGACGCCGTCGACCTGCTGGCTCGCGCCTTCGCCTGCGAAGGGATTCCGTACGAGATCGTGGGAGACGATCCGCGGCGCCCGCTGATCGTGGCCCGCATCTCGGCGGCCCGGAGAGGCGGAGGGCTCCTGCTGCTCAACCACCTCGACGTCGTCGGGCCGGGAGATCTCGCCGCCTGGAATCAGCCTCCGTTCGCCGGAAACATGGGAACGGGCCTCGAGTTCTTCTACCTCTACGGCCGCGGAGCGCTCGACATGAAGTCGCAGGCGGTGGCCGCCTTGTTCGCCATGGCCGATCTCCAGCGCTCCGGCATCGTCCCGCTCCACGACGTCGTCTTCGTGGGCGAGACCGGGGAAGAGGCCTTTCAGCCCGAGCGCGGAATCGGCTGGCTGATGGCTCATCGCCCCGACCTCATCGAGGGGGTGACCGACGTCTTCAACGAGGGAGGGGTGAACGAGAGCCTCTCCAACGATATCCAGCGCTTCGAGATCGAGGTCCTGCAGAAGGGGACCATCAACCTCGACGTCTCGTCCCGCTCTCCCGAGGCGCTCGAGAAGTTCGCGCAGTTCATGAAGGCCCGGAACGTGGGCAGCGCCTATCGCGTGGGAGAGCAGGTCGCGCGCTTCATGCGCTTC
>JBDSFL010000067.1:0-16765 GCA_039919545.1 Thermoanaerobaculia bacterium
GGGAACCCGCGCCCGGGTTCCCCGATCCCCTCCGCGGCCATTTGAATTCGGAACGCATGAGAAGTTTCCGAACAGGTGCCGGGGATCTAGCACGGACGTGGGAACGACCGTCGCGCAGCCCCGACTCTCTCTTCCCCCGGCCCTCCTTTTGCAGTCGTGCTGGAGCAAGCCGCCCACGCGCCACGCTGGCGCGCGCCGAAGAAGGAGTCGAGTTCATGAAACGGAGCCCCGCGAGTTTCTGGACCGGACTTCTCGCCATCGGCGCCGGGCTTCTCGGATCCGTTCCGGCGCAGGCGGCCGCTGATGCCGCTGATCTCCGCACGGTCGTTCTGGCGCGCGACGCCGTATCACGGGATGCCGTGAAGGCAAGACGGGCCCGAATCGAGCTGCGCGCCCTGGGCGCGGACGGACTCGACGTCCTCTTCCACACGTTTTCCGAGGAGCTGCGGCTCGGCTCGGCTCTGGCCGCGAGCGGCGGCAGGATGCCGGCGAGCTGGGCGCCCCTCACGCAAGCGCTGGACGAGGTCGCCGCGCAGAAGGACGCCTACAGCGCGCGCCTGTTTTGGTTCACCGACCTCGCCGCGGCGCAGCGAGAGGCAAAAAGGACAGGGAAGCCGATCCTCTCGCTCCGTCTCCTGGGACGTCTCGACGAGGAGCTGAGCTGCGCCAACAGCCGCTTCTTCAGGACCGCGCTCTATGCCAACCGCGAGCTCTCCGAAATATTGCGGCGAAACTGGATCCTCCACTGGGAGTCCGTGCGCCCGGTTCCGGTGATCACCGTCGATTTCGGAGACGGACGGACGATGCACCGCACCGTCACCGGCAACAGCGCTCATCTCGTTCTCACCGCCGACGGGACGCTCGTCGACGCGATTCCCGGCCTGTATGGCCCAGGCGCTTTCCTTCGCGTGCTGCAAACGGCCGAAGGGGCGGCGCGCGAAGCCTCACGGATCGGAGAGTCGCGGGAATTTCTGCGCGACTACCACCGCGCCAGGCTCGCCGACTCGCTGCGATTCAGGCCCGAAGATTCGACGATCGACGAGCAGAGCCGGTCGATGATGAGAGCCAAGAGCCGTGGCGCGTTCGCTGCGGGGAGCTTCGTTCGCGTGGTCTCAAATTTCGAGCGTTCCATGGCCGAGGACAGCGCGCGAAACGAAGAGACGATGCATTTGAAGATCCACGAATGGCTCGCGCGCGAGAGTGGGACGCCGATCCGCACGTTCACGGCACGGATGTACGACGAACTCTTCCTGACGCCGGGTTCCGATCCCTGGCTCGGACTCGCTCCCGATGCCTATTCCGCCATCCAGGGCGAAGGGCTGACGAGCACGCCCGCGACCGGGCCTGCCTCCTTCCGCGCCCCGATGCCCTCGGCCGCCGCCGCGGGTGCGCGAACGCAGTCGAAGATGATCGTCGAATCACCGCTGCTCTTCGCGCTTGGAATGCCGGTGGTGACAGTGCCCCGGCGCTGAGCGACGTCTACCAGACCAGGCGAGCGCCGAGGCGCAGCTGGTACGGGCGGCCCGAGGCGTCCAGGGCGCGATAGTCGCCGGGAGCGCGCGGCCGCGTATCACCCGGGTCGACCCGGAGGTCGGGCGCGATCGACCGCAGGACCACGTCGTTCACCTCGAAGGCCGCCGTGAGGTGGAGGTTTCCCTGCGGCGTGGATCCCCCGAAGGTGAAGAGCGAGTCGGGATCTCCGGAGTTGTGGAAGAGCCGCTTCTCGTCTGACGCCAAGGCCCCCACGAAAGGAGATCGTCTGAGGGGCAGGATCAGCTCGGCAAACAGGCGGAACCGCTCGCCGAACGGCTTCCTGGTCAGCACGCTGCTCGAGGCGGGTTCCTGCTTCGGGATCGACTCCGCGTTTGCGGCCCCGAAAGGGACCACGGAGAACAATCCGATACCGAGGGACAGGAGACGCGACGACAGCCGCATCCCGTGATTATGCGCGCTCCGACACGAACCATCGGTTCAATGCAGGAACGATCCGCCGTTCAGGCCCAGGGCGGTGCCGTTCGCGTAGGAGCCTAGCGAGGAAGCGAAGAAGAGCACCGCGTTCGCCACGTCCTGGGGCGCGGCGACCCTGCCCAGCGGAATTTCGGCGCGAATGTCGTCGCCAAAGGCCGCGAGATCGGGCGCGGCCATCTCGGTCGCGACCCAGCCGGGACAGACGGAGTTCGTCGTGATGCCGAAGGGGCCCTCGCTGCGGGCCAGCGAGCGCGCGAAGTTCACCATGCCGGCTTTCGAAACGGCGTAGTCCGCGCAGGTCAGCTCACCGCGGAAGGCCGCGCGTGACGAGACCATCACGATCCGTCCGTAGCGCGCCGCCCGCATCGCACCCAGCGCCAGGAAGGTGAGGTGCGCGGTGGCCTCGAGGTTCACGTTCATCGTCGCGCGCCAGCGTTTCAGGAACGCCGTGTCGTCGCCGTCGGCAATCGTCTCGGGCGAGTAGAGCGCCGCGTTGTGGACGAGGATCGCAGGCGCGCCGAGCCGATTCGAGACCGTCGCGTGCAGGGCGCGTCGGGCCTCCACGTCGGCGAGATCGGCCGCGACGAGCACCGGCGTCGGGCCGCCCGCGTTCTCGATCTCCGCCGCGACAGCAGCTGCGCCGGCCTCGGAGCGGTGGTAGTGGATCGCCACGCGCGCTCCCGACGCCGCGAGAGTCACGGCGATGCGCGAGCCGATGCCTCCCGAGGCGCCGGTGACGAGCGCGACGCGCCCGTCGAGCTCGAAGGCGGGCACGGTCAGACGCGGACGCCGATGGGACAGGAGACACCGGTTCCGCCGATGCCACAGTAGCCGTCGGGATTCTTGGCCAGGTACTGCTGGTGGTAATCCTCGGCGAAGTAGTACGGCGGGGCGTCCGCGATCTCGGTGGTGATGACGCCGTGCCCGGCCTCCGTGAGCCGTGCCTGATAGACGTCACGCGAGGCGACGGCGGCCTGTTTCTGGGCGTCGTCGAAGACGTAGATCGCCGAACGGTACTGCGTCCCCACGTCGTTTCCCTGTCGCATCCCCTGCGTCGGATCGTGGTTCTCCCAGAAGACCCTGAGCAGGTCCTCGTACCTCACGATCGTGGGATCGAACACGACCTGCACGACCTCCGTGTGACCGGTCGCTCCGGAACAGACTTCGCGGTAGGTGGGGTTGGGCGTGTGTCCCCCCGCGTAGCCCACCGACGTCGAGTAGACGCCGCTCGTCTGCCAGAACTTCCGCTCGGCGCCCCAGAAGCAGCCGATGGCGAAGATCGCCTTCTCCATGCCTTCCGGAAAGGGACCTTCGAGCGAGCGGCCGTTCACGAAGTGCGCGGCCGGCACGGGCATCGACTCGGCGCGCCCGGGCAGGGCGTCAGCCGCGGCTGGAAGCTTTGATTTTTTCGATTCGAAGAGCATGGGCATTCTCCGTGGGCGAGTGTAATACCGAGAGGCCCGCTACTTGGCCACCGGATGGCTGTTCGAAAGGATCCTGAAACCCGCCTCGTTCCCGATCTCGTCCCACACGCCGATGGAGATCCGCGACTCGAGGCTTTGCGTGACGACCTCCAGCTCATAGGTGAAGTGCGAGAGCTTGGCCTTTTCGATATCGCCCTGGGCGATCTCGAACGTCTTCCTCTGGCGCGTCGGCTCGGCGAACTCGCCGCCGGAGCCGGCCGTCGCCACAAAGACTGAGAAGGCCCCGGAAACTCCCTTGGCGCTCGGGACGAGCGCGAGGCTGCTGATCGGGATCCGGATCTGGAGCGGCACCGTGGCCCGCCCCTTCTTGGCGGTGGCGGCGCTCGGGAGGATGGTGATCGGCAAGGTCGAGTGATCGTCCTTGCGGAACAGGTTCGCGAGCACCCGGTCCTTCATCTGCTCTTCAGCCGCTTTCACGACGAGGGTTCCACGAAGGCGGGCCCTGAGCTTCGGATCCCTCAGCTGCACCGAGATCGACGAGTCGCCTTTCTTCGGCGCCGACGGAAATCCGAGCGAGTACCACGAGCCCAGGTCCGAGACGACGTGGTCGATGAGCTCGCCGAGCGTTGCGACCGCGCCCGTCGTGAGGCCGCCCGTTTTCTGCGCCACGTACTCGAGCGCCTCCATCTCGTTTCCCCACACGAGCTGATCGCCGGCTCCGGCCGCGTCCGAACGGGTGGTGGGAAAGTCGCCCACCGTCGCCCCGGCCGAGACCATCCCCGAAAAGGCCCTCGGGCTGGAGGTGAGCGCCGTGTAGAGCGTGACGCCGTGTGCGTTGGCCGACTGGACGATTCCGGCCAGGATCTCCTTCGTATCGAATTCCCGGCTGTCGCGGTCCAGCTGGTCCGCGAAGCTGGCTCGGCCGCCGAGAAAGAATTCCATCCCCGCGTACCGCGAGAAACGGTTCGAGGCCATGATCAGCACCTTGCGGCCCGGTAAGCCACCCATGGTCGCGAGCAAGCCTTTCAGCGCCGCCCCTTTCGATCTCATGCGGGCATAGGCTTGCGCCGCAGCGACGCGGGCCGTGGGCGCCGTCTCCTCCCTGCCGCCCGTGAGCCGCGCTACGGAGTTGAACCACTGTGTGTCTTCGACCACGCGCTCGCGCTGCGAGGCTTCTTCCGGCAGGAGCGTGCTGTCGTTCACGAGCTGGTCCAGCTTTCGCTCCAGCATCGTCATGTCGCTCGTGAAAGGAAGGACGCTCCGGATCGAGCCGTCCCAGCGCACGATCATGGCCTGATCGCCGGGGCCGAGGGTCTTGTGCAGCAGCTCGGTCAATGCGCCGAGGAAAGTCATGCGCTCGTCCGGCTCGGGGAGGCGCAGCGAGTCGAGGAACAGAACCACCTGTCGGCCGGGACGTGAGGGTTCGCTCGGGGAGCCGGCGGCGCGCGAGTCGCCTGCCGGGACGGCGGTCTCCAGCTGGTTCGGCCCTGTCGAGGCACCGACTTCCTGGAAGTTCGAGATGCGCACGATCTTGCCGTCCTGCTTCAGCTGGAAGTCTTCGACGGAGAGTCCGTGCACCGGATTGCCCTTGGCGTCCGTGACGACCACATCGAGGTTCTGGATCGTGACGTCGACCGCCGTCGACACGCGTGACTGATCGGGGGTGGGTTGCCCCGACACGGACGTGGAAACGAGCACGACGGCGATGAGGAAGGGGAGTCGCTTCATGTACCGGAACTCTACGCGGTCGCCGCTGGCGATAGAACGAAAGTTGATCCTCTCAGCTCCGAGAGGAAAGCGTTCCGAGCGCGCCGACGAATTCGCCGCGGGGAAGGAAGCGGGCGCGCGCGCCGGCCAGGTCGGTCGCGAACGCAAGGAGCTCGCGGAACGGTGCGCCGTCGGCCTGCTGCATCACGCACTTCACCAGCGTCGCGCCGAGGTCGAGCCCGACGTCCTCGACGAGCGTCGAGATGACTTCGTTCGCCGAGATCACTTCGCGGGCCGGCTGGAATTCGCGGCCGTGAGGAGAGGGGCGGGCAACGACGACAGCACCCGCGTGGCGATCTCGGCGTAGCCGGAGGGCCCGGGATGGAAGCGGTCCGGCGAGAGGCGGTCTGCCCGCTCCTCGAAGAGGTCGAAAGTCGGGACCACGAGGGCGCCGGGGACGGTGAAGCTGGTCTCTTCGAGCGCGCTGTTCCAGCGCAAAAGGGCTTCGCGCGTGGTGCGGCGGTCCGCCGCCTGCTCGGTGAAGGGGTTGTAGAGGCCGACGATGCGGATCGGAGCGGCGGGATTCGCGGCTCGAATCTGTTCGAGGATCCTGCCGAGGTTCTCGCGCAGTCGGGCCAAGGCAGGCGCGGTGGGATCGCCGAGCGCGGTGCCGGCGGGGGTCGACGGAAGGGAGTGGGTCAGGTCGTTCCCGCCGATCGACAAGAGGATGAGGCCGGCTGCGGCGATCGCCTCGCGCACCTCGGCGGCCGCGAGCTTCCGGAGCAGTCCGTCGGATTCGAGGCCGTCGATTCCGAAGTTCACGAGATCGGCGGGACGCTCGCCCTTTCGGAGCGCTTCCACGACGCGACGGGGGTAGCCCCCCGCGGGGGAGTCCCCCGTGCCGTGCGTGAGCGAATCGCCGAGGGCCACGACGCGCAGGGTGCCGGCCGCCGACGGGGGAGCGGGCGTGGGGGCGATCACTGGAGCGTCTCCGACCGGCGTGCCCAGCGTGCCGTTGAGCGCGGCCCCTGCGCCGACGGCGAAGATCGCCGCCGCCGCGAGACCGATCGCGGCCGGGAGCAGCCAGAACAAGAAACGCCGTGTCGCCCGTGAAGTCATTCGCGCTCCTGAACGATTTTCGCGCGTGGTCCCCGGGGCACGCTGCGCTGCCCCGAGTATAGTGTCGGCCGCCGGGACGCTCTGCGCGAACCGCCTCGAAATCCATGACAGAAATTGTTCTCGCTGCCGAAAATCTCGCGAAGAAGTACGGGGAGCGTGAGGTCGTCTCGGACGTCTCGTTCGCGCTCCATCGCGGCGAGGTCTTCGGCTTCCTCGGCCCGAACGGGGCGGGGAAGACGACCACGATCCGGATGCTCGTGGGCCTCGTGAAGCCGACGCGGGGGCGCGTGCTGATCGAAGGGCGCGATCTGGCCGCGGATTTCGAGGGAGCCATGCGGCGCGTGGGCTGCATCGTGGAGACGCCCGATCTCTACAAGTTTCTCAGCGGTCGCGAGAACCTCGAGCACTTCGCCCGCATGGTGGGGAACGGCGCGGAGGGGCGCATCGCGGAGCTCGCCGCGCTCGTGAAGATGAACGGCCGGCTCGACGACCGCGTGGGAACGTACTCGCTCGGGATGCGGCAGCGCGTCGGCATCGCGCAAGCGCTCCTGGCCGACCCGGCCATCCTGATCCTCGACGAGCCGACGAACGGTCTGGACCCCGCCGGCATCCGCGAGATGCGCGGCCTCATCCGCCATCTCGCCGAGGATCGCGGCATCGCGGTCTTCGTGTCGAGTCATCTGCTCGTGGAGATCGAGCGGATCTGCGACCGGGTGGCCATCGTGCAGAGGGGCCGCACGCTGGCCGAGGGGTCGATCGCCGATCTCACCCAGAACGGTGCGCGCTCGCTCGAGGAGCTGTTCCTCGAGAAAACGGGAGGGGAGTCGGTATGAGCTCGAGTCCGTTCGTGCTCGTGGGCCTCGTGCAGAACGAGACGCTGAAGGTGCTGCGTCGCAAGCGGCTCCGGATCGTGCTGCTGGTGCTCGGCCTCATCCTCACGCTCGTGGTGTTCGCGCAGGCGCGCCAGCGCAGCAACGAGCGGAAGGACAACCCGACGAGGGACTGGAAGGCCTCGGTCGAGAAGCGCGCCTCCGAGCTGGAGCGCCGCATGCAGGGGCGCCGCGTGCCCGAAGGCTGGGCGCGCTGGATGAAGTTCGAGGCGGCACGGCTGCGCTATCACCTCGAGAAGAACATCGACCCCGATCAGATCAGCGGACCGATGTTCGCGCGCGGCTTCGCGGGAATCGGCAGCGTCCTCCTGATCCCGCTCCTCATCGCGGTGATCGGCTCGGATCTCGTGTCCTCGGAGTTCTCCGAGGGGACGGTCACCCTCTTGCTGACCAGGCCGGTGGCCCGATGGAAAGTTCTGCTGTCGAAATACGTGACCGGCCTGCTCTTTTCGACGATCACCCTGCTGGCCGCATTTCTGCTGGCCTGGCTCATCTCCGGGACGTCGTTCGGCTTCCGCGGGTGGGGAGCGCCCGTCCTCACAGGGTTCAAGTTCGGAGCGGCCGGATTCGACGCCGCCGGAGTTCGCGTCGTCGCGCTCTGGCAGGACACGCTGGCCGCCTACGGCCTGGCATGGATCTCGGCACTGGCCGTCTCGTCCATCACGCTGCTCCTCTCCGTGCTCTTCCGCTCCACCGCCGCGGCGATGGGAACGATGATGGCCACGCTGATCGGCGGCACGATCCTCTCGCGGGTGGCCTCGGACTGGGAAGGGGCCAAGTGGTTCTTCGTCACGAACCTGCCCCTCCCGGATTTCTATGCCGGCATGCCGACGCCGTTCGCGGGCATGACGCTGGCCTTCTCGGTGCAAGTCCTGGCCGCCTGGTCGGTGGCTGCCGTGGCAGCGGCGTTCATCGTCTTCTCGCGGCGCGACGTGACTTCAGCGGCCTGAGCAACGTTCCGCGCCCTTGTTAGAATCGGGCTCGCCAAGATGAACGAAACAAACAGGGACACCATCCTCGATGCCTTGCTCGAGCAATTCGGCGACAACGCCGAGTTCGCGATGGAGCTCTACGCACAGTACCGGGTCGACCCTGCTTCGGTGGGGGAGAGCTGGCGTGCCACCTTCGCCACGCTCGAGGGCCACCTCGGCGCCGTTGCTCCGGCGGAAAGTCCGGCCGCGAGTCCGGCGGAGACCATGGCGGGTCCGCAACCGGCCGCCGGCTCGCCCTCGGCTCCTTCGGCTCCCGCCGCTCCGGTCGCTGCCGGGCCGGCCTCTCCTTCGAAGCCCCCTCCCCCCGCCCCCCGTGAAGGGGAGAAGGCGATCCCCATGATCGGCGGCGCCGCCACCATCGCGCGCAACATGGAGGCCTCTCTCGGCGTCCCCACCGCCACCTCGAATCGAACCATCGCGGTCAAGACCATGGAGGAGAACCGCCGCATCCTGAACCGGCATCGCGAGGTGCTGGGCGCTTCGAAGATCTCCTTCACGCACTTCGTCGCGTGGGGCATCCTCCGCGCGCTCGAGAAGCATCCGGCTCTCAACGACGCCTACGGCGAGCTCGAGGGGAAGCCCGCTCGAGTGAAGAAGCCTCATGTGAACCTGGGCATCGCCATCGACGTTGCCCGCAAGGACGGTTCGCGAACGCTGCTCGTGCCGAACATAAAAAAGGCCGAGGGTCTGAACTTCGCCGAGTTCCTCGCGGCGTTCGACTCGATGGTGACGAAGGCGCGCAAGGGGACGATCGAACCCGATTCGTTCCTCGGCACGTCGATCTCGCTGACGAATCCAGGCACGGTGGGCACCACCGCCTCCGCGCCGCGGCTCATGCCGGGGCAGGGGACCATCATCGCCACGGGAGCGATGGACTATCCCGCCGGTTTCCAGGCGATGCGGGAAGACATGCTGGCCGGGCTCGGCGTGGCGCGCGTGATGAACGTGTCGTCCACGTACGACCACCGCATCATCCAGGGCGCCGAGTCGGGGCAATTCCTCTCGCGCATGCAGGACCTGCTGCTCGGGGCCGATGGCTTCTACGAGCGCATCTTCGCGGACCTCAAGGTCCCCCACCGCCCGGTCAAATGGCAGAAGGACGAGAACCCGTCGGTGTTCGGCGCTCCGGGCGCGAATCCCGATGCGGTGGAGAAGCAGGCGCACATCCTGCCGCTCATCAACGCGTACCGGGTGCGCGGCCACCTGGTCTCCGATCTCGATCCGCTCGGCAGCGACAGCGTTCCGTATCACCCCGATCTCGATCCGGCCACGTACGGCTTCACGATCTGGGACCTCGATCGCCGCTTCATCACGAACGGTTTGGCCGGGACGGATCAGGCGACGCTGCGCGAGATGCTCGAGGTCCTCCGCCAGACGTACTGCGGAAAGATCGGCGTCGAGTTCATGTACATCCAGGATCCGGTGCAGAAGAAGTGGCTCATCGAGTGGATGGAATCGAGCCGCAACCGCGCCATGCTCGACGGGGAAGATCGCCGCCGCATCCTCTTCAAGCTCGTCGAGGCCGAAAGCTTCGAGAAGTTCCTGCACACGAAGTACGTGGGCCACAAGCGGTTCTCGCTCGAAGGGGGCGAGGCGGCGATCCCCCTCCTCTCCCGCGTGCTGGATCGCGCCGCCGACGGAGGGGTGGAGGAGGCCGTGATCGGAATGGCCCATCGGGGCCGTCTCACGATCCTGACCACGATCGTCCGCAAGCCGGTCGGCAAGATCCTGTCTGAGTTCGAGGACGTGGAGATCGACACCATCCAGGGTTCCGGGGACGTGAAGTACCACCTCGGCGCGGTCGGCCAGCACACCGCCGCCAATGGCAAGAAGGTCACGGTGACCCTGGCGCCGAACCCGAGCCACCTCGAGTTCGTGGACCCGGTCGTCGAGGGGATGGTGCGCGCCAAGCAGGACCGCGGCGGTGACGTCGAACGCGAGCGCGTTCTCGCGATCCTTCTTCACGGCGATGCCGCGTTCGCCGGGCAGGGCATCGTCGCCGAGACGATCAACATGTCGCAGCTCGAGGGGTATCGAACCGGCGGCACGATTCACGTCGTCGTGAACAACCAGATCGGCTTCACGACGAATCCCGCCGACGCGCGCTCCTCCCCGTACTGCACAGACGTCGCCAAGATGGTGCAGTCGCCTGTCGTGCACGTGAACGGGGACGACCCCGAGGCCGTGATGCAGGCCGTCGACCTGGCGTACGCGTATCGCAGCGCGTTCCAGCGCGACGTCGTGATCGACATGGTGTGCTACCGCCGTTACGGACACAACGAGGGAGACGAGCCCAGCTACACGCAGCCTGTTCTCTACCAGAAGATCAAGGCGCAGGTTTCGGTGGCGCACAAGTACGGCGAGACGCTGGTGCGCGAGGGGAAGCTTCCCGCCGCCGAGGTGGAGGCGACCTGGACCGCGGCCCGCGCGGCGCTCGACAAGGCGTTCGACGAATCCAAGCTGGCTCGCAAGCCCTCCATGAGCGACTCGTTGACCGCCCCGCCGGCCCCGCGGCTCACCCCGACCACCGATCATCGCGAGCTGCTCGAGTCGGTGATCCGGGGCGTGTCGACGCTGCCCGAAGGCTTCGACGTGCATCCGAAGCTGCGTCCGCTGCTGAAGAAGCGCTCGGAGTTCGCCAACGGCCAGCCCGACATCGACTGGTCGGGCGCAGAGATGCTCGCCTTCGGAACTCTCCTCCTCGAGGGGACGCCCGTGCGACTCTCGGGGCAGGATTCCGGCCGCGGCACGTTCAGCCAGCGCCACTCGGTGCTGTCGGATCCGAAGAGCGGACGCGAGGTCGTGCCTCTCAACACGATCGCATCGTCGCAGGCCCGCTTCGAGGTCATCGACAGCCTGTTGTCGGAGAACGCAGTGCTCGGTTTCGAGTTCGGCTACTCGGTCGCCGACCCGTCCACGCTCGTTCTCTGGGAAGCGCAGTTCGGCGACTTCGCCAACGGAGCGCAGGTGATCATCGACCAGTTCATCTCCGGATCGGAGCAGAAGTGGAACCAGCGCTGCGGGCTCGTCATGCTCCTGCCGCACGGGCAGGAGGGGCAGGGGCCGGAGCATTCCTCCGCGCGGCTCGAACGTTTCCTGACGCTCGCCGCCGAAGACAACCTGCGCGTCGTGAACGTCTCGACGCCGGCTCAGTACTTCAACGTGCTGCGGCGCCAGATGGCGGGCGACGTGCGCAAGCCCCTGATCGTGATGACGCCCAAGAGCCTCCTGCGGCATCCGAAGGCGGTCTCTTCGTTCGACGAGCTCGTCAACGACTCGTTCCAGACGGTGCTCGACGACGACACGTTCCGCGCCGCTTCCGAGAGCGCGCTCGGCCAGGTGCGCCGCGTCGTGGTGGCGAGCGGCAAGGTCGTTTACGACCTGCTCGCGGCTAGGGAGAAATCGGCAGCGAAGGACGTCGCGGTGATCCGGCTCGAGCAGCTCTATCCCTTCCCGAGCGCGGACCTCGGCCGGATCATCGCTCGCTATCCCAAGAGCGCCGAGCTCGCCTACGTGCAGGAGGAGCCGCGCAACATGGGCGCGTGGCGATTCGTGCGCGAGCAGTTCCTCGACGGCAAGGTCGAGGGGCTCGCCCCGGAGCGTCAGCTCCGCTACATCGGCCGCCGCGAGCTGGCGAGCCCCGCCCCCGGCTCGCATCGCGTCTTCCAGATCGAGCAGGACGCGCTGGTGGCCGAGGCGCTGCGGCTCGGGACGAGGGCGCCTGCCGCGGTATAGGAGCCTGTCCGAGTAATCCCGGAATCCCGACCCCTCCTCCTATCGCAACGGGCTGCTAGTCCGGCCGCCGGTCTGAGCCGGCGATCTCAGAACCCGATACTCGGCACTCCCGTCGCGGTGACCCCGCCGGTGGGCGTCAGCAGGGAGCTCCTGATGTCCGCCGTCTGGTTGTCGATCGTCGTCACGACGGCGGCCACCAGCCCTTGACCGCTCTTGGGCGTCACCACGCAGAGAACGTTCGTGCGGTCTTTCTGACGCGGGGTCGCGACGTTCACGTAGTCCTTGCCCGTGTTGAGCCCCATGGAGTCGAAGACCGAAGAGAGCTGCACCTTGTCGAGGGCCTCGATGGTGAAGTCTCCTTCGGCAACGGGCACGCTCCGGTTTCCTGCCTCGTAGACACGCACCGTGACGGTGGCCGGGTAGCCGAGGACCTCGGAAAGGATGACGTTCGAGCGTGTGCCGCGGGATTCGTCGACCGACTGCTCGAGGCCGTCGATCGCGATGGGCCTGTTCGAAGCCATTCCCGTGAGCGCCTCGCTCGGGACCGGTCCGACGGCCACCACGGGGAACGTGTCGCCCAGCGTGCCGCTTCCCAGGTTGGAGTAGACCTTTGCATACACGAGCCCGTTGGGATCGCTTTCGACGAGCACGGGCCCTTGCGACCTGGAGCCTGCGGGCAGGAGGAACAGCTCCTCGATCACGTTCTTGTATTCCTTCGTGGCACGCGGACCCACGACCACTTGCTTGACCAGGGTCGTCCGGCTCACCTGATCCTTGTAGGTGACGGTGAAGGTGGCGGGCTCTGCCGTGACGCTCAGGAAGCCCATGAGCGAGCGGAACGTGTAGGGCAGGTCGGGTCTGCCCTTGAAGCTGGGGAAGCCATTCACGATGGAGGGAATCAGGAAAGTCGATTTGTTTCCGGCGGCCAGAGCCCATCGCGGGCGAAGGCGCGAGCTGGCGAGGGCTGCCGGAGCCGCGGGTGCTTCGGGCCGGCTGAGATACGTCACCGCGTCGAGGGTGCTCGTGTCGATGACGGTGATCAAACCAGTCACCGACCCGCCTCCCGCGTCGACGGCGATCACGACGCGCGCCGCCTCCAGGCTGACGCCGCCGAGCGCCGACACGATGTTGTTGATCTGCTGCTGGCCGTAAGCCGGAACGGTGGTGACCTGCTCGCCGATTCTCGTGCCGTCCTTGTCGAACAGCGTGACCCGGACGCTCGCCGAATCCACGCCGGTCGTCTCGGCGAGGATCAGATTCGTGCGGAACGCCGGCGTCGCCGTGATGCCGGCGATCAGGTGCGACGCGCCCAGCCGCGCGCCTTCGCCGCGGAACACGGCGGGCATCTGGAATCCGTAGCTGCCTCCTTCGGCGGAGGGAGCGTCCACGCCCGAGGTGACCGTCAGCTGGCCGATGCGCTCCGGTGCCGCGCGCACCTCGAGCGTCCCGAAGACGGGGGGTGTGAGATTGAAGAACTGCACCAGCGGGTCGGTGAGGTTGACGATGTCGTTCTTCGGGATCACGACGGTCCCCTTCACGACGTCGGGCCCGAAGCCGTCTTTTCCCGAAGGCGTGAACAGCAGCTCGGCCTGCACGTCCACGGTTCCCGAGTTGCTCAGCCGCACGCGCGAGATGAAATTACCGCCCCCCGCCGCGCCCACGTGGGCCACGGACGGGATCAGGTAGGAGCGGACGCCGCGCTCGAGCTTCGACGACCGGGCGATCGTGACGGTGCTCGCCGCGTTGTCCTGCACGAGGAGCCGCGCCGTCTGGCCGCTCCGGGTCCGGACGGTGAAGTACGTGTAGCGGGGGAGAGCCGAGCCGTTCGGCGCGAAGAGCCGCCGGGTGAAGAGCCGCACCGGGCGGGACGAGTTCGGCGCGATCGGGGTGATGTTCCAGTTCGCTTCGGGTTGCAGCCAGATCTCGGGACCGATCTCGGCGGCCAGCTCCATGGGTGTGCTGCCCGGATTCCGGATGTCGACGGAAATGGGGAGGCGTGCGGAGTCGTCGGCTCCTGCGAACCCGGGGAAGGACGTGTATTCCACCTTCTGACCCGCGAGGCGGAACTCGGGAGCTGCGGTTTCGACACCTCCCACCTTCACGTTCACGAAGGCGTAAGGAATGATCGCCAGACGCGCCGCGGAGACGACCACGATGCCTTCGTACGACGCCGCCTTGTCGGACGGCGGACCCGAGAAGCGAAGCTCGAACGTCTTGGGCTCGTGCGGCTTGAGAACCTGAAACAGAGTGCTCTGTCCGAAAGGATCGACGATGGTGAAGAACGGGATCGAAAGCGAATTTCCGGTGACGCTGATCTGGATCGGCGCGGCGGTGATGTTCTCGAGGGTGAAGGTGGTGCGCTTGTCCTCGAGCCTCTCTCCGAGCGCCGTCACCACGGAGGAGGGCTGGACGGTGAAGACCACGTTCGGCGAGGCGGCCACTGCGGCCACCGAGGCCGCGGGTGAGCTCGCGCCTTCGGCGCCGCAAGAGGCCACGGGACGCACGCGGTGGAAATAGGTTCCGGTGGTCGTCGCCACGAAAGAGGCGGAGGTGCTCGACGTGCTCTGCGCTTCGACGCCTGTCGCGAACGAGGAGTCCGGTGAGCGCTCGACGATCGTCCCGGCCGCATCGGGCGAGGCTCTCCATGTGATCACGTACGTCTGTCCCACGCCCACGCCCGCGGGTGCAAAGGAGATCGACGTGGCCGCGGGAGCCTGACAGCTGCCCGCGATCGTGAAGGAATGGACCGGCGTCGCCGTGTCGAGCCCCGAGCCGCAGGTGGCCCGCGAGACCACTTTCCAGTAATAGGTGGCTCCTCGCGTCAAGCCCGTGACCGGGAGCGAGTTCCCCGGGACCGCCCCCGCGTACAGCGAGGGGTTCGAGGTGGTGCCGAGATACGCGTCGTAGCTCGCCGAGCTCGAAGAAGGGCTCCAGGTCAGCGTGAGCGATTCGGGCTGGCCCGAAGCCGAGTTCGAGGGCGAGAGCTGGCTGAAGCTTCCTGTCTGCACACAGGCCCCCGCGACCGTGAAGCTCTGGACGGCCGTGGCGGACGTCTTCGTGCCGTCGCACGAGGCGTGCGCCACCACGTACCAGTAATAAGTCGTTCCCGGCGCGAGTCCGCTCGCGACATAGCTCGCGGCGGTGACGCCGGAGGCGGCGCGCGCGGGGGGATTCGACGTGCCGAGGTACACGTCGTAGGAGGAAGCGCCCGTGGCGGCCTGCCACGACAGCTGCGGAGACGTTCCCTGGCCTGTAGCGCCCGCCGGAGGGGCGCTCAACCCGAAGGAGGCCGGCGCCGCGCAGCCGCCCTCGATCGTGAACGAGCGCACAGCCGAAGCCACGTTCGACAGGCCGGCGCAGTACGGGTCGCCCTTGGCCACGACGCTCCAGTAATAGGTGCCCGCTCCCAGGTTCGCCGGTGTGAACGAGGTCGTCGTGAGGTTGGTCGCCGCCACCTTCACGGGAGGATTCTCCGTGTCGACGCGGATTTCGTACGAGAACGCGCTCCGGGCGGGCGACCACGACAGCGTGGGATTCGCCGTCGAGCTCGCGGCGTTCGCAGGGGAGACGAGCGTGGGCGGTGCCGGCTGCTGGCAGGCGATGACCTTTCGAATGCGGTTGTCACCCAGATCGGCGATGAAGATGTTTCCTTCGGCGTCGACGGCCACGTCGATGGGAAAAACGAGGCTGGCCGCGGTGGCAGGACCGCCGTCGCCCGTCGAGCCGAGCGAGCCGTTGCCCGCCACCGTGCTGATCGTTCCGGTCGTCGCGCTCACCTTGCGAATGCGATCGTTGTACTGGTCGACGATGAAGAGATTGCCGGCCGGGTCGGCGAACACTCCGGTCGCCAGATTGAGCTGCGCCGCCGTCGCCGGTCCTCCGTCTCCCGAGAAGCCGGCCGTCCCCGTGCCGACCACGGTCGAGATCACTCCGCTCGCGGTGATCCGGCGAATGCGCTGATTGAAACGGTCCGCGACGAAGATGCTTCCCGCGGCGTCCACGCCGATGCCGAAGGGGCTGTTGAGCTGGGCCTCTGTCGCTGGACCGCCATCGCCGGAAAACCCCGCCGTTCCGGTGCCGGCGATCGTGGAGATCACTCCGGCCGTGGAGACCTTCCGGATGTGATTGGTGGCGAGATCGACGATGTAGAGATTCCCCGCAGGATCGAGCGCGATGCCGGTGGGGAAGGCGAGCGAAGCCTCGGTTGCCGGACCGCCGTCACCCGAGAAGCCGCGGACGCCGTTTCCGGCCACTCGGGTGATCACGGCCGTGCCGGCGTCGATGCGGCGAATGATTTCGTTGGTGGCGTCGGCGAAGTAGACGTTGCCGGCTGGATCCACCACGACGGCGGCCGGGTTATTGAGCCTGGCCTCGGTGGCGGGGCCGCCATCTCCGGAAAAACCCTGGATGCCATTTCCGGCGATGGTCGTCATCACCCCCGTGGCGGCGGTCACCTTCCGGACGCGGTTGTTGTTGAAGTCGGCGATGTAGAGGTTCCCGGCCGCATCGACGGCGACGCCCGTGGGGTTCGCCAGGGCCGCCGACGTGGCGAGCCCGCCGTCGCCCGAGAAGCTCTGCGAGCCGTTTCCGGCGACTGTTGCAATGACGCCTGATTCGTTCACCACGCGAACGAGCCGGTTGCCGGTGTCGGCGATGACGATCTTCCCTGCCGCGTCCACGGCGACTCCGGCGGGCGCATTGAGAGAGGCCGAGGTCGCCGGCCCGCCGTCGCCGGAGAAGCCAGCGGCCGACCCGGAGCCGGCCACCGTGGTGATCACGCCCGAAGCGCTCACCTTGCGGACACGATTGTTGGCTTTGTCGGCGATGAACGTGCTCCCGGACGCGTCCACCGTCACCCCGCTCGGCGTATTCAGCGTGCCCGCAGCCGCAGGCCCGCCGTCCCCCGAGAAGCCCGCGGACCCGGTTCCGG
>JBDSFL010000138.1:0-4382 GCA_039919545.1 Thermoanaerobaculia bacterium
GAACGTGGTGCGCGCGTCGAAGTTCACGTTCGGGCCCGTGTTCACGCGCAGGGTGGCGTCGATGGGTGAGCTCTTTGACAGAAGCGGGTTCGCTCCCTGCGGCGTCCCCTCGCCCGGCAGCTTGAACGAATAGAGACGCGAGACCTCGAGGGAGGCGATCTCCCGCGCGCTGCCCGTCTTCTCCTTGCCCAGCAGCCGCTGCACGAGCGCGTAGCGCAGCGTATGCGCGCCGAAGATCGTGTCCACCTCGTCGAAGAGAGGGGTGCGTGACGCATCGTTCGGCGCGGGCAGGTAGTCGTAGTCGAACCGGGGCTCGATCACGTGCTTGACCTTCGTGAAGGGTCCGAAGCCCGACTCGAACACCCGCGAGAACGAGGGACCGGTCATCTCCAGGTGCGCATGGAAGTAGCTCCGCGTATAGCGGGAGTCTTCCAGCGTCTGCCCGCCGGGAGCCAGCGATCTGCCGTAGCTCGTGAGCCGACCGCCGAGGTCCGTCTGGACCGAGAGCCACGGGATGGAGGAGAGGGGAATGGAGAGCTTGGGGAACAGATCGAGGCGATCGTAGAGCCCGGCCGGCTTCACGGGAATGCACGCCGCACCCGGGTCGTTCGTATTGGGTAGACAGGTGCCGCCCGTGCGCAGCAGCCCGGCTTGCGCTTCCACCTCGAGGAAAACGCGCTGGCCCAGCAACGGTGTGGGGCGGAGGCGCGCCTCGAGCACGGGACGGCGCTCGCTCAGGACGGTGGCCTCGCCGTAGATCGCCTGCTCCCTCTCGAGCCGCAGGTTGTACGACAGGGGGTCGCGGTTGAGGGTGAGGAAGGCCGACGACTTCACGTTCCGCGTGGAGGCGAGGTTGAAGTCGCGGTCGAACGCCTGGAAGAAGTTGACGTCCGAGAAATCGAGCCACGTGACGACGCCGCGCAGTCCCGGGGCGATGTCGTTCGCGACGATGTTTCCCCGCGTCTGCCAGCGCCAGCGCCCCTCATCGGGGTCGCGCACCGTGTAGTACGTGGCCTCGGCCGTGGTGCCGACCGAGGGCGTCACGCGCACCTCGCTTCCGAAGCCGAAGAAACCCTTCGTGTACAGGTCGGCCGAGAACGTCGCATCGGCCGAACGGCCCAGCACCTGGTAATACGAGAGGCCGAAATACGCCCCGCGGTTCGAGTTGTAGCCGAGCCCCGGGATCATCAGCCCGGAGGCCCGCTCGCGGCGGACGGGCCACACCACGTACGGCGTGTAGAGCAGCGGCACGCCGCCGAGGCTGAAGCTCACGTCCTTCAGGCGCGCGTATTCCTCCACGGTCACGCGCGCGCTCTTGAAGCGGAAGATCCACGCCGGCCTCTCGCCCTCGCAGGCCGTCAGCGTGCCCCGGTCCATCGTGAAGCTTCGCGGCCCCACCTTGGCCAGGAGATTCGCGCGGATGTGGATGCCGCCTTCCAGGTCGACCGCCCCATCGGTGAGGACGCCGACCTTGTCGGTGAGGTCGAGATCCAGACGCACGCCCGTGACATGCGAGGCGCCCTGGGAAAAGTCGACGTTCCCTTCAGCGACCACGGTCTTCTTCGTGTAGTCGACGCGAACCTTGCGCGCCTTGAGGACGATGTCCTGATAAGTGACGGTGACGAGCTTGCCTTCGGGCGCCTCGGCCTCGCCCACGTTCTCCGACAGCATGCTCATTCGACCCGACTCGTCCGGCGGCAGCTCGACGCGAACGAGGCCTCCTTTGTCGGGGGCCTTGAATTTGATGTCGAAGTTGGCGCGCTCCTTGAAGCGGCTCGAGAACGGATCGGTATCGAACGAGGACTGCGCGCGCACGGTTCCGGCGCAGCCGAGCACGGCTGCCAGACACAGAACGCGGAGACCTCGGGAATGCGCTGTCACGGACTGGCCGATGACCAGCAAGCGCGATGCCGCGATCGGCCGCGTCAGAGCGACATCTCGGGAATCGCGCCGCGAACGTCGAGCGGTGGCTCGGTGGCCGACACGATCTCCTCGACCGAGATCCCTGGCGCCCTCTCGACCAGCCGGAGACCCGCGCCCGGGACCACGTCCAGCACGGCCATGTCGGTGATGATCCGATGCACGCAGCCGCGCCCCGTGAGAGGCAGGGTGCAGCGGTTCAGAATTTTCTTTTCGCCGTTCCTGGCCACGTGCTCCATCGTCACGACGATGCGGCGGGCGGCGGCGACGAGATCCATCGCGCCGCCCATGCCCTTCACCAGCTTGCCGGGAATCATCCAGTTCGCGATCGAGCCTTCGGCATCCACCTGCATCGCCCCGAGGATGCAGAGATCGATGTGCCCGCCGCGGATCATGGCGAAGGAATCGGCGGAGGAAAAATAGGAAGCGCCAGGCACCACGGTCACGGTTTCCTTGCCGGCGTTGATCAGGTCCGCATCGAGCTCGCTCTCGGTCGGGTAGGCGCCCATGCCGAGGATGCCGTTCTCGGACTGGAGGATGACCTCCATGCCCGGAGGAATCCGGTTCGCCACGAGCGTGGGGATGCCGATACCGAGGTTGACGTAGATCCCGTCGCGCAATTCCTGGGCGGCGCGGGAGACGATGCCGTCGCGATCGAGCTTCGGCATGATCAGCCCTTCCTGACCATGCGCCGCTCGACGCGCTTCTCGCGCGGGGCCACGACGACGCGCTGCACGAACACTCCCGGCGTATCGATCTCGTCGGGGTCAAGCTGCCCCACCTCGACCAGCTCCTCGATTTCGGCGATCGTGATCTTCCCCGCCGTGGCCGCCATCGGGTTGAAGTTGCGGGCCGTCTTGCGATAGACCAGATTGCCGAGTCGGTCGCCCTTCCAGGCTGCCACCAGGGCGAAGTCGCCCACGATGCCGCGCTCCAGGACGTATTCCCGGCCGTCGAACATCTTGGTTTCCTTCCCCTCGGCCACCACGGTGCCCACACCGGTCGGCGTGTAGAAGCCCGCGATGCCCGCGCCGCCCGCCCGCATCCGCTCGGCGAGCGTTCCCTGGGGACAGAACTCGAGCTCCAGCTCGCCCGCGAGGAACTGACGCTCGAACTCGGCGTTCTCGCCGACGTACGAGGACATCATCTTGCGGATCTTCTTTTTACCGAGCAGCAGCCCGAGGCCCCAGGTGTCCACGCCGCAGTTGTTCGACACGCAGGTGAGGTCCGTCGTGGCGCTCTCGGCAAGGGCCTGGATGAGGTTCTCGGGAATGCCGCACAGGCCGAACCCGCCCACCACCAGCATGGCGCCGTTCGGGATATCGGCCACGGCCCGCTTCGCCGCGTCCCGGAAGGAATCACCGGTCGTGACCTTGTCGATCATCAGGGCGAATCTAGCACGCGCCCGCGGGCGCGAATGGAACCGGCGTTCGGCCCACGAGCTTTCGGAATCTACAGCGCCTCGACGACGACCGCGGTCGCCTCGCCGCCGCCGATGCAGATGGCGGCCAGGCCGAACCTCTTCTTCCGCGCGCGGAGCGCGTGAAGCAGGCTCACGATGATGCGCGAGCCCGAGGAGCCGATCGGATGGCCCAGGGCCACCGCGCCGCCGTTCACGTTCACGCGGTTCGGATCGATCTCGAGGTCCTTGATGAACGCCATGCCGACCACCGCGAACGCCTCGTTCACCTCGAAGAGATCGATCTGCGACAAGTTGAGCCCGGCACGCTCGAGCGCCTTGCGAGCCGCGCCGGCGGGAGCCGTCGTGAACCACTCGGGCTCCTGCGCGTTGGACCCCTGCGCCACGAGGCGCCCGATGGCCTTCACGCCGAGCGACTGCACGGTGGCTTCGTCGGCCAGCACGAGGGCCGAAGCGCCGTCGTTGATCTTGGAGGCGTTCGCCGCCGTGACGGTGCCTTCCTTCTGGAACGCGGGCTTCAGGCTGCCCATCTTCTCGAGCTTCTCGAGAGGCGTGGCGAACGGCTCCTCGTCACGATCGACGACGGTGCTGCCCTTCTTCCCCTCGATGGTCACGGGCGCGAATTCGGCGTTGAAGTCGCCCGACTCGTTCGCGCGCCGGGCGCGCTGATAGCTCTCCATCGCATAAGCATCCTGCAGCTCGCGCGTGAACTGGTACTTGGCCGCGCACAGCTCCGCGCAGCTCCCCATGTGCAGGTTCTTGTAGGGGTCCCACAGGCCGTCGTGGATCATCGTGTCCACCAGGGTCGCGTTCCCCATCCGCAGCCCCTGCCGGGCCTTCGGCAGGATGTAAGGGGAGTTGGACATGGATTCCATGCCCCCCGCCACGACCACCGAGAATTCTCCCAGCCGGATCGCGTTTCCGGCGTCCATCACGGCGCGCATGCCCGACCCGCACACCTTGTGCACGGTGACCGCCCCCGTGGACTTCGGCAGCCCCGCCCCGAGCGCCGCCTGACGCGCCGGAGCCTGGCCCGTGCCCG
>JBDSFL010000142.1:0-12664 GCA_039919545.1 Thermoanaerobaculia bacterium
GCATGGAGAAGCCTGTAACTTTGAACCGCGCCGCATTTCGTCCGCGCCCGCTAAGGGTCAAGGCCGCGCTTCAGAGGCGGCGCTCCGTCGAGTCGCGGTTCTCGGCCGCGGCGAAGCTCCCGGTTGCCGACCAGGCCGGGCCGAAATACACGTTCAAGCCTTCGAGCTGGGATTCCGCCATCGTCCCGTCCGGCCAGGTGATGACGGCGGAAATCCTGATCGGATATCTGCTCGCGGCCGAACGTGGACAGACCGGCCAGCTCTTCGCGTTCTACGACGAGATGCGGGCGACCGACCCGCACCTCGATTGCGAACTCCAGAAGGCGACTGACGCGCTCACGGGCGCCAAGTTCAGCGTGAAGCCCTGGCCCGAGGAAGAGGCCGGCGGCGACGCCGCGGAAGCGAAGCTCTCGCAGGCCGTTGCGAAGCTTGTACGCAAAACGCTCTTCAATCCTTCGGTTCGAATCCGTCGCGGTATCGCCGCGCTCGATAGCGCCCACTGGAAGAGCGTTGGAGGGTTCGCCCTCAAAGTCGAGCCAGAGGCCGGGGAACCGCTCGACGACTTCGCCGGCTTCGCAGGTCGCAGAGCCGAGCGAATCAAGAGCATCACTGAGGTTCCGGCTCAGCGCTACCGCTACGACGGGACCACGCTCCTGTTCCAGCGCTCCGGAGACTTTACCGATGCCCTGCCGCTCGACGAGATCGGCGCTTCCCTCGTCACCATGCTGGTGGACGAATCGATTCCGTCCCCGGCGCGCCGCGGAATCCTCCGGAAATGCCTCAACTACTGGCTGATCAAACGGCGAGGCGTCGTCTGGTGGGCCGAGTTCATTGAGAAGTTCGGGACGCCATTCCGGATCGGGCTCTACACCGGACCCGATTCTGAAGCCGCGAAGATCCTGGAAGCGCTCTCGGATCTCGGGAACGCGGGATATGGAGCCTTCCCCGCCGGCACGGAGATCAAGTTCCTCGAAGCCGCGGCGCGGATCGGTGGCGAGACGCCTCACGAGCGCATTGCGGATTGGTGTGACCGGCAGATTTCCAAGGTCGTGAGCGGCCACGACCAAAGCTCGGGCGTCATGAAGGACGCTGGCTCGAAGCAGAGCAGCGGAGACGGCCAGAAGACCGGCAATCGTCGCTCCGACTCTCGCGGCCAGGACATCGCCGACGAGCTGCGCTCTCAGCTGGTGATGCCGTTCCTCGAGCGGTGCCTCGGGACCGAGATCGCGCAGCGATTCTGCCCGCTGATCACGATTCAGATTGAGCGCGAGAAAGACCTCGTCGCGATCTCCGAGGCCATGAAGAATTTCCATGACGCGGAGAACGACGCGATGATCTCCGCTCGCACGTTCAGCGAGATCACGGGATTCGAGGCGCCGGGGCCTGATGACAAGACGGTCGCCGACTTCCGCCTCCCTCCTGTCGCCCCCGCTCCTGCGTTTGGTGCCACCGTCAAGGCACCCGCGCCCAAGCCAGGGGGCAAGTCCGCGCTGAAACCCGGAAAGGCCGGCAAGGCGAGCCAGGCGGCAAGCCTCTTCCCGGATCCGGGCGACACGCTTGAGGCGCTGGAACTGAAGGCCGAGCGAATCGCCCGAGGCGCGGGAGACGAGATCGTCTCTCCCTACGCCGAGGTCATCCGTGCAGCGGCCGAGGAAGGCCTCTCGCCGCAAGACACGCTGGTGCGGGTCCTCCACCGCATCACGGAGCAGGTTGACGCCGAGGAGCTCGGGGACCGCCTCGCAGTCGTCCTGACGCATCCGCTCTTCACGGGAATTCAGACCGAGAGGGCAGCGCGGAAGGCGGCGTAAGTGCCGAATCAATACACGGTCCCCACGTTCCAGTCCGTTCTCGATATCTGGTCGAAACGAAAGATCCTCCCGTCCGACATCTTCGCGGCGCTCTCGGACGAGAGAAGGGGCCAGGCGGGGCGGCTTGCCGATGTCTGGAACACGCATTTCGTCACGGACATCTACGGCAGCCTTCTCGAGGCCATACGGGACGGTCAGACCACGCGGGAGTGGCTTCCCAAGGCGCAGCAGATTCTCGACGCGTACGGCGCGGCCGAGGGAACGACGGTCTACACGGGCGAGCGCTTCTCAGCGTGGTACGGAGACCTCGTATTCAGAACGAACACGGCCAATGCGTACGCCGCCGGCCGCTACGCCGAGATGTTCTCGCCGGAGTGGATCCAGGCTTCTCCGTTCTGGCTCTACAGCGCGATCCACGACAAGCGCACGCGCACCACGCACTGGCAGCTCGACGGCAAGGTATTCCGCAAGGACGACGCAGCGGCCCGCCGCTTCCTTCCGCCGTGGGGCTTCAACTGCCGCTGCAACGCAATCGAGCTTGACGCAGCCGACTTCCGCGACGGGCGCTATCGCCTGAGTCATGGCTCTGAAGTCGAGATTCAGCCGCCCGAGGGATGGGATGCAGACCGCGTCGCATCTCTCGTCCCCGAGATTCTCCGCGCACGAGGAGGCGCATGACCGCATGAGCAAAAAGATTGAGTTCGGCACCGTTCGCCGACTAAGGCCCGATGAGATCGAAGCGGCCGGCGGCGGGCTCCCCCTCGTGGACTTCTTCGAGCTGGGTCTGGCCGAGATGGCCGAGGGCGATTACCGGCAGTTCGAGATGACGCCGGAAAACGCCAAGCGGATGACGAACGACGGAAACGCCTTCATCAAGGCCAAGGGGCCGATGAAGTTCAACTACGGCCACGATCGCGGAGGCCCGAAGTCTGGCGAAATTCACGCGTTCGAGAACAGCACGTTCGGCGTTCGGGTCCGCGTGAAGTGGACGCCACGAGCGGCGGCAGCCATCAAGTGCGATCCGTCGGAATACGACGGTCTCTCGCCTGAGTTCCTGGCCGAGTGGCCCGTTGACGACAAAGGGAACTCGGTCCTGGTGGACGGTCGAATCCTCATCCGTCCCTACGAGGCGCTCGGCGGTGCTCTCACCAACAACCCCGCGATGCCAGGCCTTGCCCTCGCGGCCGAAACCGAAGAAGGAGACGGAATGCCCAAGTTTTCCATCGAGACCCTGAAGAAGCTGAACCTGGCGGAGGGCGCGACCCAGGCGGAGTTCGACGCCGCGGTTCTCGCCGTCATCGAGAAGGCCGAGGCCGACGCGAAGGCCGCGAAAGATGCGGAGGAGGCTGCCTCGAAAAAGGCGAGCGATGACGCTGCCGCTGCGGTGACCAAGTCCAGCGTCTCTGGCATCTCCAAGGAGCTGCTCGAAGAGGCCGGCAAGGTCGCCATGGCCACGGTGCGCAGCGAGTTCGCCGCCGTCGAGAAGGAGCGGACGATTTCCCGCGAGGTCGCGTCCGCGATCGGACTCGGCAAGCTCCCCGGCGTCGCGCGAACGGATGCCGAGGCGTCGGCCCGCGCAAATCCCGAGGCTTTCGCGGCGCTCATGAAGCACATCAAGCCCGGCGCGTCCGCCCCCGTCACGTCGGCCTATCAGGCGAGCGCCTCAGAGGCGCTCACCGGCCGAGTCGATGCGGAGGGCCTGGAGTCCGAGGCGTTCCGCGAGCAGGCCGCCTCCGAAGCCCGCGAGCTGATGTCGAAGGATTCGAAGCTGGAGTTTGCGGAGGCGCTCCAGAAGGTGCTCGCGAAGCGCGCCGCCTAAGGCGTCCGAGTCCTCCTCCCGTTCATCACGCACCTCAAAGGAGAACCCTGAATGACTCGTGCTCTTGACCACAAGCCCGGAGATGCCATCTGGGCGCTCGGTCCCAGCGCCGCTATCACGACCCCGTATCGGTTCGTGAAGCTCTCGCCCACCATCGACCTGATCGCCCGATGCGACACGGCCGGTGAGTTCATCGACGGCGTCATCGAAGTCGGTGTCGCCGCGAACGACGATGCCGATGTCATCACGGACGGCATCGTCCTCATCGAGCTCGGGGCCACGGTCGCGGACCTCGCTGAGGCAGCTACCGATTCTGTCGGCCGCGCGGTCACCGCGGTCGGGGGCGACCATGTCGCTGGCCGGATGATCAAGGGCGGGGCTGTCGGAGAGATCGGCTCCCTGCGCCTCAAGACTCGCAGCGCCAAGAGCGGCGGCGGCTCTCTCGTCGCCTTCGGCACGGCAACGCTCGTCGGCGGCACCGTGACGGTCTCGCTCGCCACGATCAAGGCCGGCGACACCATCGTGACGGCCCGCAACACGAGCGGCGGCACGGCCGGGCACCTGAACGCGCCCGTGGCGAGCATCGTCGCCGCGACTTCGTTCGTGATCGGCTCTTCCTCCGGCACCGACACCTCGACCGTCAATTACGCGATCTACAGGTAACGAAACGATAGCTATCTCCCGCGATAGCTGACCTCGGCCTGTCTCGCCCTGACCCCCTGAGCAAAAAGGAGACACGAAAAGATGTCCGATTCGGTCCGTCCGAAAGACCTTCGGCCCGATCCCTGGATGACGGGTTTCGCCGTCCAGTACGGCAGCGGCGGCGGCTTCGTCGCCGACCAGATCGCCCCGGTGTTCAACGTCGCCGCGCGGGAGTTCCAGTACCCCATCTTCAAGTCGGAAGGCGTCGCCTCCGAGTTCGAGTCGCGCGTCCCCGCGTCCGGTCGCCCGAACGAGATTCGGCGCATGAAGCCGACCTATCTCCCCGGCCTCGCGCATCGGTATGCGCTCGATGACTCGCTCTCGGACGAGACGCGCCTCGGGTCGCTGCCGCAATTCACGAACCTCACGAGCGACGCCGGCCGCATCAAGCGCATCGTCACGAACCTCCGGCTCGACGCGGACAAGCGCGTCCGCGATCTCGTCGTGGCCGCGACCCATTCCGCGACTCCCGCCGTCAAGTGGGATGCGGCCTCGGGCGTGGTCATCGAGAAGAACTTCGATGACGCTCGAATCCTCTTCGAGCTTCAGTGCGGCGTTCCGGCCACGCACGTCATTCTCCCGAAGCGCGTCAAGAATTGGGTCAAGCGGGACGCGAGCGTCCGCGAGCTTCGGAAGTACACCGACCCCACCCTCCTGATCGACGGCGATCTCCCGCCCGTCCTCTGGGGCCTCAAGCCCATCGTTCCGGGCGCGATGCTCAACACGGGAAACCCCGATGTGGCCATGACCATCGGCCTCGACTTCATCTGGGGGGCCAAGGAGGCGTACCTCCTGCACGTGAACATGGACGCGGCGAACAGCCAGGACGTGCTCACGGCCATCGGGCAGATGCGTTGGGGCGCCTACGGCACTCCGTTCGCCGGCTACTCGTGGCGGGACGCTCACCAGTCCGCGAAGAAGACGTGGTACTCGGCGGATGTCTACCAGAGCGAGAAGACGCTCTGTGACGACGCCATGTACAAGTTCACCGCCGTCATCTCGTAAGCCCACCAGTCCCAACAGAAAAGGAACGCACCGTGCCGACACTCCGGGCTCTCAAGTCCTTGCTTGTCCCGCATGCGGCGCCCGTCACGGTCGGGGAGCTCTTCTGGCTCCCCGACCTCCTTTCGGCTCAGAACTCGGTCGCTCACGGCGATGCGGTCCTGGTCGAAGACGAGCCGTCGCTTCTCCCTTCCTCCTACCAGCCGACTCCTGAACCCGCGGCCGACCTCGCGCCCGCCGCCAATGCGCCTTCCGTGCCGACGCACGTCGAAGCCAAGCCGAAGCGCGGACGACCCAAGGCGAAGTAAGCCACGGCACGAAAGGCAAAGATGAAAGACAAGCCCACCGCACCCGAGACGGCCATTACGGAGACCGCGTTTCCCGAGACGGCGATCGCCTCGCCGGGTCCTCCGCCCGACTTCCATGTGACCGAAGCATTCACGATCAACGGTCGCACTTTCAAGAAGGGCGATCCCGTGACGAAAGCCGATCTCGGCTGCTTCATCAGCGACGTGGCGAAGTCCATCAAGCCCACATAGCCCACGCCTGAACCGCTGCCCCTCCTTCGCACCGCACAGAAAGGGAACATCGAATGGAATTCATGAAGAGGCTTCGACTTACCGTCGTACTCGCGTTCGCGCTCGCTCTCGGCCTCGCTCCCATCGCTGGGTTCAGCCCGGTCGGCCTGGCTGCCGCGGCGTCGGTTTCGGCGCCCGTGCTCGATCTGCCGGCGGACACCTACGCACGGCTCAGCGCTGCCGACAGGGCGGCATATGCCTCCGTTCGCTCTCGCCTGCTAAGAGCCAACATCTGGACGGCGGCCCGGAACGCGGTCGGCGTGGCCGAGGCGATCTCCTCGAAGCGCAAGACGGCCGATCAGATCGTGGGGCTGTACCTCGCTTTCTGCGCGCGCTATGGAAACGACCCGGATGCCGGGCTCCGACAGGCTCACGGTGACGGCGCGATGCTCGCGGCCCAGCTCCTGCGCTACGGCGTCGAACTCGTCCCCCATGGCCCCTCCGTCACGCCGACACCGACCACGAAACCCGCCGTCGTGTCGTCGCGAACCACTGACTCAAGCACGGTGCTCGCGCGGGCGCTACTGCCGTTCCCGCTGGACTGGACCGGCAACGCCACGGCCGAGGACACGCGCGAGGGCGCAGTCGAGATGTACGCCCGAAAGGCATTCCTCGAGAAGGCGTTCCTCGATCCGAATCTCGCGAGCGTGAATCGAGCGACACTCACGGTGCTGGTGCTGACCGGCCACTACCACCCGAACTATTCGCTTGGCACCGGCATCGGCGTCGATCCTTCAGCCTACGCGGGGCTCAGCTTCGAGGCGTTCGTCGCCAAGTACACGAAGCCGAGCGGGGCGCCTGGCGACGGGACGGTCAAGTAATGCGCGGCGCGCGCGGCGTCTTCGCCGCCCTCCTCGTGGCCGTCCTGGTCGGGTGTGCTTCCGGCAACGTCGTGACCAGCACGGGCGCGATCAGGCCGGCCAAGGAGGTCCAGGCCCAGGACTTCGCGGCGGACACCCTCAAGGGCCTGTCTGACGGCTACCGGGCCGCCGCCGATGCTCACGACGCCATCCCCGTTTGCGTCTCCTCGGGCGGCCCCGAGGGATGCGAGTCCGAGGCAATTCACGCGGCAGACCGCGAAACGCTGCTCTCGTTTGCCGAGAGCCTGCGCAGCTCGTGGCGAATCCTCGGAGCCTGGAAGACATCGACCAGCGGGTACTCGACCGAATCGGTTGTGTACCCACTCCTCAAAGGCGTGCCGGACTTTCTGAAGCTCGCCGTCCGGCTACATGTCCTGTCGCAGGCCCAGGCAGACGCGCTGTCTGGATTCCTCAGGCCGTTCATCTCCGTGAAGGCCCGCGCGGAGCACCGCTATGCCGCCCTGATGGCGAGCGAGCGAGCGAGCCCGCTGCGCGACGCCTACCGCACCGTCTCCAGGTTCTACGGCGTCTCCCACGACGGAATCGAGGTCACTCCGTAATGGCTACCGTTGCAAAGCCGAACCGCCGCAAGCGCGCCAACCCCAAGGCGACCAAGAAAGCGGTCACCAAGGCGGCGAAGCCGTTCTCGCTGACCGTCCTTCCCATGAAGCCAGGCGAGGTTCCGGTCACGACCGCGAACCGACGCGAGCTCTCCCTCTGGGCCAAGATCCTCGAAGGCGTCGTGGATGTGGCAGGCAAGGCGTTCATTCCAATTCCCGGCATCTGGGGCGACTTCCTCACCACGGCGCTGGACGGCGGCATCGAATCACTCGACCTCGCCCTGTCCGGCGATCCCGTCACCGAACACTGGACCGCAGACATGGTCGCGGCCCAGGTCGCGACGATTGTGGATCCAAAGACCTGAGAAAGGCTTTCACATGAACGAAGCTCCCAAGGCCTGGTACGCCTCCAAGACGATCTGGGCGGGTGTCATCACCGTGGCGGCCTTCGCACTCAAGCTCTGGAAGGGGACTGAGTTCTCACTGTTCGATCAGCAGCAGGCCGTCGATCTGATCGTTGCCCTCGTCTCCGCTGTCGGCGGCATTCTGACGATCGCTGGTCGTCTCGTCGCGAAGGCTCCGATTTCGTCTCCTACGGCGAAAGGCTAAGCCGTGACGCCATCTCTATGGGTGTCCGTTGCCATCGCGGCGTGCTCGCTTCTTCTCATTCCGCTCCTGCGCTCGAGCTGGAAGGGTCAACTGGCCGATCTCCGGGCTGAGTTCCTGACGCTCCTCGAGAAGCATAACGAGTACATGCACGCGCACCCTGACCTCGCTGTCGTCACGGAGATCAAGGGCATCGTAAAGGAGCTGGATAAGAAGCTCGATAGCGTCTTGATCGCGCTCGGTCAGCTCACCCCGAGGCGCCGGCACCCCGAGGACGAATGACCGCCCCGGTTCTCGCCTTCAAGACACCGCGGCAGGCGGCAGAGTGGGGGTCCGGCAAGGTCTTGCCACTCGCCCGAGAGATTCTCCTGGACGGCGCGGCATTCGCAATCGCGGCCTACGCCTGGTCGTTCACTCTGACCGACATCTACCGCACGCCCGCCGAAGACGCGGCGCTGAAGGGCCATTTCGTGCATCCGCTCTGGCGTGCCGTGGATGTCAGGACGCGGGATCGTGATCCGGGAGAGATCTCGGGCCTCGCCGCCTACATCAACGGCAGATGGATCTACGACCACGAACGACCACGGATGCTCTGCTGTTTCACCGAGCCGCACGGCGACGGCCCTCACGCCCATTTCCAAGTGCACTCCCACACGAAGAGGCGGTAACCGATGTCCTACGCTACGCGGTCTCAGCTCTTGAGCCAGGTGCCGCGGGCATCCCAGAGCCGACTCACTCACGACCCGGCGACATACCTCAGCGTCGGCATCGGCAACGGCGTGAAGACGACGTTCGACACGCCATTCGTTGAGTCTCGAACTCTCGCGGCCGAGGTGGACGGCGTCACCGTTCCCGGAATCACTCTCTCGCGAGGAACGGGAAGCGGCGGAGTCGATCGAGTCGTGTTCGCCGTCGCTCCTGCCGCTGGCGCCGGAGTCAACGTCACGGCGGACGAAGACGCAATCAACCTCACGGAACTCGAGGCGGCGCTCGCGGACGCTTCCGACTATCTCGACGGCCTGCTCTGCGGTCGGTACATCGTCCCGATCACGTCAGATGCCGCGCTCCGCATCATCCGGATCCACTGCATTCTCCTCACGAAGTGGTTCCTGGCGCAGCGGCGCGGAATCGGCGGAAGTTATCCCGAGTACGAGAAAGACGCGGAGGCGTCTATCAAGTACATCACCGACGCAGGCCAAGGCGATGCAGCTTTGCCGGCCGACACCACGCGCGTCGGCTCGCCGGCCCCGAGCGCGTCGAGCGGTTTCGTTGGCTCCGAGACCGTCGTGTTCTCGCAAGCCACTGCGTGCCTCTAACCCTCGGCGGAGGCGGCACCGAAGGTACCGAGGCTCTACAGAAGAAGCTTCAAGCGATGGCGGCCAGAGCAAAAGACCCGAAGGAGCTGCTCGGGATCGCTGGCCGATACATGGTCCTCACGGAGATCCCGTTGATATTCCGGAGCGCGATTAAGGGGCCACCGCTTGGATCTTTTCCGCGGTCCTTTCGAGCTGGCGGGCAGCTCCTCCGCGATACCGGCCGAATTCTCGCCTCGATTGCCTATCTGGTCACCCAGGAACTCCTCCGAGTCGGAAGCCCATTGGTCTTCACTCGGATCCACAACGAGGGCGGTGTCATCCGTCCCACGCATGGGAGGTTCCTCTGCTTTGCCCTCTCGCCGCCGCTTACGCCTTCTGAAGCGCGCACGAAGGGGCCTCGTGACTTCCCCGGCGCGTTCCCGCTGATCCGGGGACCCGAAGGTCCCGGCATCTACCGCAAGACCTCTATCCGCATAGTCGGTTCCCGAAAACGAGCGCGTCAGATCGAACGCATTTTCGCATTCTCGAAAGTGGTTCGGATCCCGCGTCGCCGCTTTCTGTACTGGCGTCCAGAAGCTCTCAAAGCGATCGCGCGCAAATGGGCCGCGTGGATCAAGACCGCAAGAAAGACCTCATGACCGACGTAGGAACAGCCGACGCAATCGAAGCCGACATCCTCGCGGCCATCGAGGCAACTCCGATCCGTGGCCTGAGCCGCGCTGTGGCCTCGCTCAGCGTAGACGACCTCATCTTCAGAGACGGTCAGCTCGGGAATGCCGTCATCGGCATCTGCGACGCCGATGCGGCGTTCAAGAACGAGCACTCGGCGAACGTCAAGAGCTTCCTCGCTGCCACTCTTTGGGAAGTCTCTGTCGTGGTCAAAAACGAGCGCGGAGCCGTCGAAGGAAGGCGACTCCGGCGATTCATCCAGGAGACGGTTCGCGATCGCTTGCAGTGGCTCGTGAGTTCTCAGGGTCGAAAGTTCCAATGGCTGTCCGAGAAGCCCACCGAAACCGGGAAGGCGGACCTCCTCGCAAGCGTCGCCACATACGGCCTCGACACCCTGTTCGGCAAACCGTAAGCACTCGCCCGCGCAGGGCACAAAGGAGACACATTGGGTGATGTAAAGACTGGCGCCCAGGCCGAGGTGTATCTCGACTTCGAGAGCGCTCTCAACACGGTCAAGGGCACGATTACGCCGCGGAAGATCGGGATCGTCAAGGAGTCGTGGGACGGAACGCGAAAGCTGATCCCGAATCCAACGATCCGACCCGACGGCAACAAGGCGGACCCGGCGACCGGGAACAACTCCGCAATGATCCCGTTCGAGCACGTCGCGACGATCGACTCGGTCCCCTGGTTCTTCCGCTGGTTCTGTCACAACCTGGCGACGACTGGCGCGGGTGATCCCTACACCCACGTCAGCAAGTTCAACCTCTCGACGGCCACGATCATGTCCGCCGTTGGCGAGGTGAAGTTCGGAACCTCGCTCTACAAGCGATTCAAGGGCGGACGGCTGAAGAAGCTGAGCATCAAGGTCTCGTCCGAAGGCTTCCTCATCCTCAGCCTGGACGGCGTCGCCACGACCGTCTATGACGGTGCCTCCGGATCGTTCTATTCGGCCGAGACTCCCACCGACTGGACCGCGTCCACGCCTTTCGACATGTCCCAGCTGACCGCCGCAGGATCGATCACCGTCGGCGGAGTCCTCGTGGGATATATCCGGAGCCTCGACATCGAGGGGGCCGTCAATCTCGGCGAGGATGACTATCGGGCGGACGGCACGGGCAACCGCTCGGGTATTCCCGTCGGCGATCTCGACCTCAAGCTCAAGCTGTCCATCGCGTTCGAGGGAGCCACGCAGTACGCGATCATGCAGCGCGCCGTTACGTCGAAGATGGCGATGGTGATCAACTACAGCCAAGGGGCGAATCGCACGCTCGCGATCTCGATTCCTCGCGGCACCGTGCAGACCGCCCTCCCGGCCGTCGAGAGCTCTGCCGGTATCTACAAGGACATCGAGATTCTCGCCTCCTACGATGCCTCCGCCCTGAGCTCGCTCGTTTTCACGACGATCAACGCGAACCCCGGCACTCTCTACGCCTAAAACGGATATCCCTGGCTCCCAAAACACCGCATTTCGGCGACGCCCTTAACCGGGCGTCGTCTCTTTTCAGCCCACCGCAAACCGAAGGAGAAGCAAATGAAGGAAGAGACGCTGACTTTTACCGCCCCCTGGGGAGATGAGTTCGAGCTGACGGCGCTCGACGACGAGAAGATGTCCAAGGCCTCGGCCAAGATCGAGGCGGGCGGCGCGGACGTGTCGAAGGAGACCATTCACGCGAACGTGTTCCTCGCCGCGATCACGGCCGACATGTGCTGTGTCCGGTGGAAGACCAAGGACGGGAAGGTGCTGGAGGATTACCAGCGCCTCAAGCGGTTCCATCAGTTCGCACCGCTTCGCGGGTTCGTGGTCTCGAAGGCTCGCAAGATGCACGAGGACGAGCTCAAGCAGTACGGAGATGACGAAAAAAACTCGTAACGGTCGCTCGCCTGCTCTGGGGGGGCGACCGTCCCGATCCTGACTACGACCGCGAAGAGTGCGAGCTTGCGGGACTCCAGCGCTGGCACAAGCCAGGCGTCTGCTTTCGAACCGGCGGCGAGTGCGCCCGCACTCTTGAGCGGCGGGAGCGATACCAGAAGGGGGCTCCCCCGCTCTCCATCAGAGCAGCGCTCGCTGTTCGCTATTTCAACCTCGCATCAAGTCAATTGATCCTGGGCGGCGCTGGCGTCGCCGGCCTCAGCTACAAGGGATTGAGGACGGCCGCCAAGCTGGCCGGCCGCTCCAAGGGCCTGACGCCGTCCGTGTTCTCGCGCGTGCAAGTGCTCGAGCGCGAGTTCGTCCGCTACATGAACAGGAAACCGAAAAAGAAAGGGTGACGCTTGGGCTCCGAAGAACTCTCAGCACAGATCACCCTAGGCGCGGTTGACGAGGCGTCTAGCGTCATTTCTGGAATCGCCGGCCGCCTCGGCGGCCTCATCGGTCAGCTCACGTCCATTGCTGGTATCGGCGGCGGACTCTCCTTCGGAGGGTTCGTCGCTTCCGGCATCGAATTCAACAAGGTCATTGAAGACTCGCGAACGGGCATCGCGGCTCTCGTGCTCTCCTCTCGCAATTTCGCTGACCAGAACGGTAAGACTGCATCTACGGCGGACGCGCTCAGCGCCTCACTGAAAATCGCCGAAGGCGTCCAGGCTGACCTCCTTAAAGACGCCCTTAAGACGCCCGGCGCCTACAAGGACGTTGTTTCGGCGTTCCAGGCGGCCTACGGCCCGGCAACACAGGCCGGCATCACCAACATCGGCAAGATTCGAGAGGTCACCGTAGCGGCCTCTCTGGCCGTAGGCGCGCT
>JBDSFL010000187.1:0-3954 GCA_039919545.1 Thermoanaerobaculia bacterium
CTCGTCGCCGAAGATGCCCGGGTGCGTGGTGATGAGAACGAGCCTCAGGACCACCGCGACGAGGAGGAGGGCTCCCATCGCGATCGTCTCGATCCGCGAGCCCACCCCCGGAGCCGTCGCGGCCGCATGACCCCTGCGTAACGATCCGAGAACGAGCACCGAGAGCGCGCCGGCGTAGAGCCAGATCCCGAGCGGGTGCTCGGGCCGTCGCAGGATCGCGAGCTGCGCCGAGATGCCGAGCGCGATCGCGACCGGCACGGAGAGGACGTCGAGGTCGGGCCACCGTGGCGACCCATCCAGGGCTCGCGCGCGGCCGGGCGGGGCGTCCGAGCCGCGCGGAGCGCTCCCCGCGCTCCGCGCGCTCACCCGTCCGCCCCCAGCGTTGGGGGAAAGATCTGCAGCCGAGCGCCTTCCCGATCGACGACGTAGAGACCACCACGCGGCGTGCAGGTGATCGCGAGCGGCAAGGAGAACGGCGCGGAGGACTCGCCCCGCAGCGCGCCGAAGCCGCCGAGCGCCGTGTCGACCGTGGCGACGAGGTCGCGGTTCGGATCGCTCAAGAAGAGCCGCTCGCCGCAAACCGCCAGGTTCGACGCTCCCTGCAGTGTTCCCACCGGCGTCGCGAACGTGCGACGGATCGCGAAGGTCTTGGGATCGAGCGCGATGACCCGCGGCGTGAGATCCGCGACGTAGAGCAAGCCGTCCGGGCCGATCGCGACGTCCACCGGCTGCTCCATCCGCTCGGGGAGCCGCAGGAGGATCTCCTTCTCGAGACGCCCCGCGGCGTCGAGCTTCACCAAACGGCCGTTGCACGTATCGGCGACGACGACGCCTCCGTCGGGTGCGACCGCGAACCCCGCGGGACTGCAGAACCCGGCGTCCTGTCCGAGACTCCTGACGAAGGCCCCCCTCGACGTGAAGACCTGCACGCGCCTCGAGCCCGAGTCCAGCGTCACGACGCGACCTTCGCGATCCAGCCCGATGTCCTCGAGCTGGTCGAACTCGCCGTCGCCACTGCCTTTCCTACCGAAGGCGCCGATCAGCTTGCCGTCCCGGTCGAGGCGCACCACCCGGTGTCCGCCCGTATCCGCGACGAAGAGCTCGCCGTTCGCCGCGACGGCGAGCCCGCGCGGCGACTTCACGAGCCCGCCGAGGTCGATGACGCGCGGAACGCGCACGCGGGGAGTGTCGCCGATCTCGGGTGCGGCGTTTCCAGGCGGCGCTTCGTTGCTGCCGAAGATCCCTGGCGAGGGCTCGAGGTCGTCCGGGCCCAGGAGCCGCCGATCCTTTCCTTCCGGCGTCAGGAAGAGCTCGAGGGTCCCGGCGTCCTTTTGCCACGAATACCAGACGTCGAGCGCGTGCGGCCCGGGGGCGAGCGTGACGTCACCCCCCGCGGACATCTCGCGCGCGCCACCCTCGCGAAGCTCGACGACGCGTTCGCCGTCGACCAGCAGCAGCGCGCCGCCATTGGCGTGAAGCTCGAACCTCGTCACGCCCGCCGGCAGGTCCTTCAGCGTCCCTCTCCAGACCGCGACGAGAGGCTTCCCGCCGAGGGCGTTGCCCGCATCGCGGAAGCCGAGGAAGGTGTCGAGTCGTGAGGAGACGAGGGGGAGCAGGTCGAAGAGCGGCGTATTCAGGAACGGCTGGACCGGCTCGCCCGCGGGAAGCGCGCGGACGGTGCCGAGCAGAGAGCCCCAGGCTCCGCGGAACACGAAGCGCCGCTCGATGGGTCTCGGCGAGAGGCCCTCGCCGCTCCAGAGAACGCGCACCTGCGATTTCGGCCCCGCGAAGGCGCCCTCGAGCTCGACCTGATGAAGCCCGCGGGCGAGAACGACCTCCGCGGATGCAGCCGAGGCCTCGTGGTTCGAGGCGTCCACGACGGCCCGCCCGTCGATCCGGAGCAAGCCGTGAGCCGGGCTCTCGACCCCAAACCTGTAACGCGCGAACGCCGGCGAAAAGAGCGAGCCCTTCCACCGCGCCCGCACGGGGTAGACCAGACCCGCCGGCGGCGGCGAGGCGCTTCCGAAGGTCGACTCGACGCGTGAGAGCGCCGGACCCTTCGAGGGGGTATAGGTCGCGAACGTGGAGTGCCTCTCCAGGAGCTCCTCGCGAGGCACGCGGTACTGCGTAAAGAGATAGGCGTCCTGCCCTTCCCTGCCGTAGTGAAAGGGCGCGAGGATTCCATGGGGATAGAACGCCTCGATCATCGCGAGGATCGGCCGGTTGTGGTCCCACACCATGAAGACGGCGTCGCTCTCGGGCGGTTCGGTGAGCGGCAGCCGCTGCGACGGATTGACCAAGTCCTCGCCGGCAGCGTCGGGGTTCACCAGCCGGTTGACTGAGTGGTTCCAGTAGGTCGCGTGTGCGCCGAGGTCGAAGTACCGCGGGGGTGGCTCGCCTCGCTCTTTCGCGGCCCGATTCGTCTCTCTCACGAACCACGCCTGCCCCGCGGTCGGCGCGAACGGCAGCGGGGGCGTCCGTGTGTAGCGGCCGAAATAGTCGGCAAAATTCTCGCGCGCCAGGAGCAGCAGCACGACGCCGATGACGACGGCCGCCAGACGGCGTCTCCACAGCGGTGCGCTGCGGCCGAGCGCCGCCTCGATCGCCGACACGAGCGCATCGAGCGAGACCGCCGAGCAGATCGCAAAGAGCGGAATGACGCCCACCAACCGCGCCATGTAAGGCGCGTTGATCGTGAAGACACCGCCCGCCACGATCGTCCCCCAGAACCAGATCGAGAGAGCCGCGTAACGAGGATCCGAAAGCCGTGCGAGGGCGAAGCAGAGGGTGAGGAGGATCAGGACCGCCTCGAAAGGCTTTGCGACGGGCTCTCCCGTGAACGTATAGACCGAGCTCGCGTCGCCCCGGAGCGTCAGGATCGAAAGCGTCACCACCAGCTGCCGCCAGAGGACGCGGGGCCAGAAGCCGTCATGCGCGAGGGTCACGGAGAAGCGCGTCTTCTCGAAGGCGATGGGAAGCGCGAGCGCGTCGGCTGCCCGCGGCATCCGGATGCCGAGCTCGAGGGGAGAGTGATCGACGTGGTGCACCGCCGCCATCTCGACCTCGTTGTTGAAGATGAGCTTCTCCTGCGCGCGCGAGCCGGTCACCTGGCGGTGGTCGTAGGCGTACGCCAGGAACGGGCTCGCGAAGACGAGAAGCGCGACGAGGTAGACGAGCGAGGGAATCGCCAGCCGCCGCACGCGGAGCCCATGCCGGCGGATCACAGCGCGGACCGTGTGCCCCGAGCGTCGCAGCCCGGCCCGGAGCGCCTCCAGGAGCGGGACGAGCGTCACGAGGGAGACGAAGAAGGTCACCCCGATGATCGGCGTGAGGCGACCGCCCTGATAGAAATAGAGGCCGGCAGCATGCGCGTAGCCCGCGAGAAGGAAATCGCCGAGGCTCCCGCGTCGAAGTCCTCGAAAGAGAAATGCGAACCCGGTGGCGAGCGTCAGCGGCGTTGTCACGTTGCTGAACTCCATGCGGCTGAAGTTCGCGGCGACGCCGGAGATGGCGAGAAATGCGCTCGCGACGAGGCCGACGCGTCTCCCGAACCACTCGCGCGCGAGGAGATACGTCGGCACGAGAAGGAGGAGGCCCGCGACCGCGCTGAAGAGGCGCACGCCGAGGACCCCGACGCCGCCGATTCTCATCCCGAGAGCGACGCCCCAGGTGTAGAGGTTTCCCTGTTCGAACCAGCCGGTCGCAAACGGAGGAACCCGCTGGCCGTGGAGGACGCGCAGCGCGTCGAGCCCCACCTCGGCCTCGTCGCCGTGCATTCCGCGCAAGAGATCGTCGAGACGGTAGAACCGGAAGGCGATCGCGACGACCGCGGTGACGCCGAGGAGCGCGGCCTCGCGCGCGGACAGAAGCGGAGCGGACTCCGCACCCACTGGACGCGCGGCGACGCCGAGCCGTTCGCGCCTCGGGATCCGCACGGCCCATCCCAGGACGACG
>JBDSFL010000168.1:0-2980 GCA_039919545.1 Thermoanaerobaculia bacterium
GCCGTGCGAGCCGCAGGTCGTACCCCTCGAGCAGCACGACGCGATTGTGGAATTCCGGCTCGTTCGCGAACTCGCCGATCTTCTTCATGAAGCCCTTGCCGGGCTCGTCCTTGGGATGCGCCTTCCCGGCGAAGACGAGCTGCACCGGGCAGGTGGGGTGCGCCAGGATGCGAGCCAGTCGCGCCGGATCGTGGAAGATCAGCGTGGCCCGCTTGTACGTGGCGAACCGGCGCGCGAAACCGATGGTGAGCGTGCCCGGATCGAGGAGCGACCAGGCGTCGGCGACCTCGGAATCGGGGGCGCCGCGTCGTTTCAGCCACGACGCGGTGCGCGAGCGGACTCCCTCGACCAGCGAGGCCCGAAGCTCCTCGTGGCGCCTCATGAACTCGCTGCGGTCGACCGTATCCGGCGAGCCGGCGATGTCGAGCGCGGCGATGGACGGGGCCGTCCAGGTGGGCGCGTGCACGCCGTTGGTGACCGCCTCGATGGGCATCTCGGAAAGCGGAGCCTCGGGGAACAGGCCGCTCCACATGCGCCGCGACACGGCCGCATGCAGCTTCGAGACGCCGTTCAGCCGTGACGAGAGCCGCAGGCCGAGCACCGCCATCGAGAAGGGCTCGCGGGCGTCGTCGGGGTCCTGCCGTCCCAGTCCGAGGAACGTCTCCGCGCTGATGCCGAGCGCCTCGAGCTTGCCCTCGAAATATTTCTTGATGAGCTGCGGCGCGAACAGGTCGATGCCGGCGGGTACGGGCGTGTGCGTGGTGAAAACGTTTCCCGCCTTGGCCACCTCACGCGCCTCCTCGAACGTCAGGCCGTGCTCGACCCTCAGCTGACGGATCTTCTCGAGGCCCAGGAACGTGGCGTGCCCCTCGTTGGCGTGCCGCACGGTGGGACGGAGCCCCGCGAGATCGAGGGCGCGCAACCCTCCGATTCCCAGCACCATCTCCTGCTGGATGCGCATCTCCACATCGCCCCCGTAGAGGCGGCTCGTGATCTCGCGATCGGCGGGACGGTTCACCGGGAGGTGCGAGTCGAGCAGCAGGAGCGGAACGCGGCCCACGCGGGCGCGCCGCACGAGGAGGTGCACGTCGCGATCCGCGACCTGGACGGTGACGATGGGCGGAACTCCCGAGGGCGTCTCCAGCAGGTCGAGCGGGAGGTCGTACGGATCGACGATGGGATACGACTCGAGCTGGCGGGAATCGCCCGTCAGGAGCTGACGGAAGAAGCCCTCGCGATAGAAGAGACCCACGCCCACGAGCGGGATGCCGAGATCGCTCGAGGATTTCAGGTGGTCGCCAGCGAGGACTCCGAGTCCTCCGGAATAGATGGGGAGGCACTCGGTGATTCCGAACTCCGCGCAGAAATACGCGACCCGCACTCCCCCGGCGAGGAGCGTGTTCGCGGCATCCGTACGCCCGCCGGAGGCATCCTCGTCCGTGAGCCGCTGAGCCGCGGCATGCAGGCGCTCGACGTAGGCCTCGTTCAAGGAGAACGCCTGCAGGATGCCGGGCTCGACCAGACGGAGAAACTCGACGGGGTTGCCGTCGGAGCGTTGCCAGACGCCTGGATCCAGCTCCTCGAAGAGCTGCCTCAGCGGGAGGCGCCAGCTCCATCTCAGATCGCGGGCGATCGACTCGAGAACGGCGAGGTTCGCGGGAAGCGAGGGGGCAGCCCGATAGGTTCCAAGCGGACGCATGAACGTCGGAGGATACCTGACACTCCGCACGTTTTGCGTGCTTGCAATTCAGGGATTCATTCGCCTCACCGTCTTCAACGGGGCGTCCCGCTCCGCGATGTGCGCATCATACGGGCGATACCGTGTCAGGTCGGGCACGTCTCGGTACTCGGAGTCGCAGCGATAGCAGATGACGACCGTTCCCACGCGGCGCGCCAGCACGAAGTCGGCCGCGGCGAACACCAGGAGCACCGGCACGAACCAGATGCCACCGAACGCTTTCGAGACCGCGAGCGCGATGACGGCGCCGGCGAAGAGGATCACGCAGCCGACTCGCTGATCGAAGTCGAGCTGGCGGTAGAACGCGGCGTGGCCGCAGCGTGAGCAGCGTTCGGGAGCGCCGCCGGCGGGCACGGGAGCACGGTGCTCGAAGGGAATCGGAGGATGCCCTCCGGGGCACGCCACCTCACCCGGAGGCGCGTCGACTGCCGGGAGCGGAATCGAAACCATGCAATCGGAGCAGTAGACCGAGATTTTCATACCGGGAGGCCGGTGCGCAGCGTGAGATAGGTGGCGAGCAGCTCGCCGATCATCACGAACACGAGCGCCACGTAGAGCAGCCCCGTCGCAGCCTGATTTGATTTCATGCGCGCCGTCCGGATGACGAACGGGGCGAGCACCACGGGAGCGAGCAGACCCCAGAGGACGCGAGACCAGAAAAACAACCCGTCCGACATCGGATCCACGAGCTGCGCCATCGCGTCGCCCGCGGGTCCGAACGAAGGGCGCGCGATGAAACCGAGCGCCAGGACGGCGAAGAGCGCCCGCACGAAGGCGAGCGCGCCGAAGGCCTCGCAGGCGTGGCAGAGCAGCTGGAAAGGCAGCGTCTTCGAGACGAGATACCAGTGACCGAGGTTCATCGCCCACACGACCACGCCGAACAGGAGCGCTCCCAGAAAAAGGCCCGCCCCGAGCCAGACGGCGCCCATACCGCCCGAGACGAGCGGCTCGACCTCGGCCCGCGTGACGAGCAGGACGGTACCGGCCAGCAACCCCGGGATCAGGACTTTGCGCGCGAGCCCGAGGTAGTCGTTGTGGGCCAGCAGCGTATGGGCCGCCAGCGAGAGGAGGAATACGGCGAACAGCAGGAAGGGCCGATGCGCCGTGCCTCGGAACAGCAGCCCGCGGGACGTGGAGGCCAGCCCCGCGACGACCGCCGCAGGCAGCGCGAGGATTCCGTGCAGCGCGAAGAAATCGCCGCCGAGATCGGTCGCCGGCGTGAGAGCGTTGAAGATGGCCAGC
>JBDSFL010000221.1:0-2761 GCA_039919545.1 Thermoanaerobaculia bacterium
CTCGGGATTCCTGCCCGAGATGGACGAGGGCGCGGTCGTTCTCGACTACATCCTTCCCGCGGGCACCTCGCTGGCCGATACGGAGCGGGCCGCGCTGACGCTGGAGAAGATCCTGGCGACGAGCCCCGGCGTTTCGAGCTGGAGCCGGCGCACGGGAGCCGAGCTAGGCCCGGTGACGGCGACGCTGGTGAGCCGCGGCGACATCGCGGTGCGGCTCGCTCCGCGCGGTGAGAGGAAGGAAGCCGAGGAGGTGATCGCCGCCGTGCGCCTCCGCTGCGAGGCCGAGCTGCCGGGCATCCGCATCGAGTTCGTGCAGATCCTGGAGGATGTGCTGAACGATCTCTCCGGCGCGCCGCGGCCGCTCGAGGTGAAGCTCTTCGGCGCCGACGACAAGGTCCTGCGAGACCTGGCCGCCTCACTCGCAACGAACCTCTCCGGTGTGCCGCACCTCGTCGACTATTACTCCGGCTTCGAGGGGCGTGTGCCTCTGCGTCGGTTCACGGTCGATTCCGAAGCCGCGGTGAGGATGGGGCTCACGGCAGCGGACGTGGCCGAAGACCTCGGCACGGCGCTGGCGGGAAAGATCGTCGGCTCCGTCCCCCGATTCGACCGTCTCGTGCCGGTGCGCGTCCGGTTCCCCGATGCGGTGCGCTTCGCGCCGGAGGCGGCGGGCGCGTTCCCCGTCTCCGTCAACGGACTGACGCTGCCCATCTCGACCCTGGCGCCCTTTGCCGATGCGACCGGAGCCAGCGTCATCTATCGCGAGAACCTCTCGCCCGTCGTCGTGGCCGCCGCGGACGTCGAAGGGGGCGACCTCGGTGCCGCGGTGCGCGAGGTCGCGAGCCGGCTGCGGAAGCTGAAGCTCCCGCCCGGCTATCGCGCGGAGATCGGCGGCCGCGTCGAGAGCCAGAGCCGCGCTTTCAGCGACCTCGTGCTCGTGCTGGGACTCGGCATCCTCGCGGTGTTCGCGGTGCTCGTCGCGCAGTTCCGGTCGGCCACGGCGGCCCTGCTCGTGCTGCTGTCGGTGCCCGTCGCGCTCGCGGGAGGCGTGGTCTCTCTCTTCGTCTTCCGCGTCCCGCTCAACGTCTCGTCGGTGATGGGGCTCGTGCTGCTCGTGGGGCTCGTCGTGAAGAACGGGATCCTGCTCGTCGAGAAGGCGCAGGACCTGATGAGCGAAGGGCAGCCCGCCGCCGAAGCGCTCCTCGCCGCGGCAGGACGGCGGCTCCGGCCGATCGTGATGACGACGCTCTGCACGGTGTTCGGACTCCTGCCTCTCGCCTTCGCCATCGGCGCGGGCTCCGAGCTGCAGCGCCCGCTGGCGGTCGCGGTCGTGGGGGGACTTCTCGTCTCGACGCTCGCCACGCTGGTCGTTCTTCCTGTTCTCGGCGCTCGGTTTCTGGGCTCGGGCTCGCCGTGAGCAACGGCTAGACTCGTCGGATGCTCGCGGTGGTGCTGATCCTGACGCTCGCCGCGCCGCCGCGTGCGGGTCGGGCCGCGCAGGAGTTCGTCGGGAGCGCCCGGTGCGCCACCTGCCACAAGCGCCAGCATCAGCTGTGGGCTGAAGACTGGCACTCCCGCGCGCTTTCTCCTGCGAGTTCGCGTGCCGTGGTCGCCCGCTTCGATCCCCCGATCGTCTTCAACGAGCGCGGCACGCGTGCGGAGGCCTTCCGGAGCGGCGCCGCGTTCCGGATGAAGGCCGAAGGCCCGGACGGCTCGTTCGGAAATTTCCCGGTCGACTGGGTCATCGGCGGCCGCCGCATGCAGGACTTCGTGACGACGTTTCCCGACGGGCGCCTCCAGGTGCTGCCGATCTACTTCCACGTGACGGGGAAAGGGGAATGGGTCGACTACACGACACTGAAGCAGGGCGCGCTGACGCGCGAGCACCCATTCTTCTGGGCGAACTACGCGCGCACCTTCAACAAGGAGTGCCTCTCGTGCCACGTCACGGGCGAGGAGATGGGCTGGAACGAGAAGGCGGGCGAGTTCTCGACCACCTGGTCCGAGCCCGGAATCGCCTGCGAGAGGTGTCATGGAGCAGGAGCGCGCCACGCGAAGGACGGACTGGCCCGATCCATCGTCCGGCCGACTGCGCTCTCGAAGGAACGGGGGCTCGCGCTCTGCGCGTCGTGCCACGCGCCGCGCGCGCCTTGGCGCTCCGCGTTCTCTCCGGCGTCACGCTTTCGAGCGGGCCAGCGTTTCGACGAGGTCTTCGAGCCGGTCACGCCGGTGCTCGGCCCCGGGGATCTCTCGGGAGACTTCTGGCTCGACGGACGGCCGTCCGTCGGCTCGATGGAGTCCGCCGCGTTCGAGCAGTCGATGTGCGTGAGAAAAGGGGGAATGACCTGCTTCGATTGCCACACGGCGCCTCATGGGCGCGGCGGTCTCTCGGAGCTGCGCCCCATTTCCGCGCGGGACGGCGCGTGTCTGAAGTGCCACCTCGCGCTCGCCGAGGCCTCGGCCGCGGCGAAGCACTCCTTTCACAAGCAGGGTCCGGGCTCGGCCTGCGCCGATTGCCACATGCCGCGGACCGTCGTGGGTGTTCTCGACGCGCAGATCGACCATTCGATCGACGTTCCGAATCCGGCGAACGCGCGCGATTTCGGGATTCCCGATGCCTGTACGGCCTGTCATGCCGGCAAGTCGCCTGAGTGGGCGATCGCGGAGCTCGAGCGCCGCTTTCCCGGCTCGCGGCGCGGCGCCAGGCGCCAGAGACTTGCCCACGCGCTCGGTGCCTGGCGTGACCATCTGCCTTCGGCGG
>JBDSFL010000225.1:0-3671 GCA_039919545.1 Thermoanaerobaculia bacterium
GCCGGGCGTTGGGATCGACGGCCAGCGCGCGTGCGAGCAGGCTCTCGAATTCTTTCCGGTCCTGGGCCTTCACCGAGAGCCCCTCGGCGAACGAGACCAGCGGCGCCGCGCGGGTGCCGTTCGAGAGGACGAGAGCGCGCTCGAGATGCTCGCGCGCGCGTTTGGCCGAGCCGCCTGCGGACGGGGGGAGCCCCCCCTCGTAGGCGATGAGGAAGTCGTGGATGGCCCCGCTGCCGAAGCCCTCGTCCAGCGCCAGCGCCCGGCTCATGAGCTTCCCCGTGAGGCCGAGGTCCGCGGCCATCTCCGCGTCCTCCTTGGCGATCGAGATCGCCGCGGCCCAAGCCGCCGCCGTCCAGTAGAGGAGCGGGACCTCGTTCTTGCGCATTCCGGCCAGAACGGATTCCGGATCCGTCTTCAGCTTCTCGCGAAACCCGGGGTGATGGACCTCGAGGCCCCGGAGCCCGTAACCGAGGGCCCGCAGGTAGAGCCGCTTGGCGCGGGCGCGAAGTGCCGTGGCCCGCTTCAGATCGGCCCTCTCGGCGTAGTCGGCTTCGGTCTGCACGAACGCGTAGGCGTACTGCGTGAAGCCGCTGACTGCGGCCAGGAGAAGGGGCTCGTGCCGGGGCGATTGCGCCAGGAGCGATTCGATCGTCTTCAGGCCGAAGGGAACGGCCGCGGCCACCAGCTCGGGGTCTTCGTCGCTCGCATAGGTGTCGCCGCCAGCGGCCAGAGCGTTCCCGAGCATGTTCACGGCGGTCTTGCGGATCGAGCATCCCGGCAGGACCAGGAGGGAGACGAGGGCGAGGGGGAAAAGTAGTCGACACTTCATGCGTTGGCCGTGCGCGAACTCTACACGCACTCCGGCCGCGCGGGGATGCGCAGCCGGAGTCGAACGAGCGAGAGCCGGTTCAGAACGTGCTGCTGATCCGCGCGTACACGAAGCGGCCGTTGAAGCCATAGGGTGAGTTGCGCGGGTAGACGAAGATGCCGAGATTGCTGTTGGCCGCGATCTGCCGGTCCGGGAAGTTGTCGAAGATGTTGTCCACCCCGATGCCGACCGAGGCCGAGGCGAGCTTGTACGAGAGCTCGAGGTCGAAGAGCCACTTGGCCGAGAACGTCTGGTCGTTCGCGGTCGAGCCCGCGTTGTCGATGTCGCAGAAGGAGCCATAGCGAGCCGCTCGCACGACGGCACCCAGGGGTCCTTTGCTCCAGTCGCTCGTGACGCGCACGTTGTCGCGCGGCTGTCCGCACTCGATCCGCTTGACCTCGAGCCGGTCGAAGAGCACCGCCTGGAAGGCCGAGAGCGGAGCCGGGGTGGGAGCGATGTTCGTGATCGTGTTCTCCGCGCGGGCGTAGGAGGCCTGGAAGCGAAGGATCCCCGCGCGCTTCAGGTCGGCCTTGTAATTGGCGGTCACCTCCACGCCCTCGGTCCGCGTGTTGATGGCGTTCGTGAAGAAGCGGGCGCCGGTGGCCCCGAACGGAAGCAGGATGGGAGTGAGCGCCGCGCCCGTGAAGTTGCCGGAGAAGACGATGCGGTCGCGGATGGCGATGTTGAAGTAGTCGGCGGTGAAGTCGAGCGCGTTGGTGGGGCTGTAGACGAAACCGCCGCTGAAGTGGACGGAGTTCTCGGGGCGCAGATCCTCGGCGCCGAGGGCGCGCGCGAGCGCGCTGTCCACGCGGAACGTGCCGACGTCGAAGGGGGTCAGCACGGGAGGGGTGCCGACGTTCAGGAAGTTGGTCGAGACCGCCGAGAAATTGGACTGCCCGAGCGACGGAGCCCGGAAGCCGGTCGAGGCGGCTCCCCGGAACGCCAGCTGCTTGGTGGCCTCGACGCGCGCGGTCAGCTTCACGTCTTTCGTGTTCCCGAAATCGCTGTAGTGCTCGAAGCGCCCCGCCAGCCCGAGCCTCAGGAAGCTCGTGACGTTCCCTTCGATGTCCAGGTATGCGGCGACGCTGTTGCGCGAGGCATCGACCTCGTTCGAGGGGCGGAAGCCCGGGAACACTTGCGCCCCCGCCCCCGCCTTGCCGCCGAACTGGTCTCGCTGGCCGCCGTCGATGTACGAGTTCAGCTCGCCGGCGATCTCCTGATAGTTCTCGCGGCGAAACTCGGCGCCGATGGCGAAGTTGATAGGCCCGGCCAGGCCGAGATCGAACTCACGCGCCACGTCCAGGTTGGCGACGACCTGATTGAAGACGAGCGAGCCCGAATAGAACTCGGTCTGGCTCGTCGGCCCCAGCGAGGTATTCAGGCTGTTGGTGATGTTGAAATCGAACTTGTTGTGGCCGTACTGGGCGCTCAGGTCCCAGAGCCACTTGCCGCCGCTCACTCCCCGCACGCCCAGCGTGCCCGAGGCATCCACGATCTTCGGCTCGATGAGGGGTAGGAAGCCATTCGGATAGATCTGCGGCCAGTTCTGCGTCTGCAGGGCACGGCGGAAGTTGCCGCCGTGCACGCCGTCGCGCCGGCTTCCTCCGGCGGTGAAGTAGAGCGAGATGTCGCCGGTGTCGTTCATGGGGATCGAGCCGTTCAGGAAGCCGATGATGTCGCGCTCGTCCGCATCGCCCCAGTGGTAGCTGGGCTGCTCGATCACATCCCGCGAGCCCTGAGCCCGCGGATCGACTCCCGCCCGGTTGGTCGCCGTGCGCTTGCGGTATTCCCCCGTGAAATTCACCGAGCCGCGCCCCAGAGCGAAGCCCTTCGTGAGCGTCACATCGAGAAGCCGGCCGTCCGAGTGCGTCGTCGTGCCTCCGCGCAGCGTGACCTCGAACGGGGCCTGGCCGGACCTCAGCACCATGTTCAGGACGCCCGCGATCGCGTCCGAGCCGTATTGCGCCGCCGCGCCGTCGCGCAGGATCTCGACGCGCTCGAGGGCCGCGGCGGGGATGGCGTTCAGATCCACGCCGGTCGTCCCGCGCCCGATCGTGCCGTTCACGTTCACGAGCGCGCTGGTGTGTCGGCGCTTGCCGTTCACGAGCACGAGGAGCTGATCGGGGCCGAGCGCCCGCAGCGTGGCGGGCCGCACGGAATCGGTGCCGTCCGAGATCGTGGGCCGGGGAAAATTGAACGAGGGCGCGAGCGCCTCGATCAGCTGGCTCGTCTCCGTCGTCCCCTTCGCGGTCTGGATCTGCTCGGACGTGATGACGTCCACCGGCACGGCTTTCTCGGCCTCGGCGCCGGCGGCGCGTGAGCCCACCGTCACGTCGGTGTGGAACGAGAAGCCCATCGTGAAGTCCTGCGTGATCGCGCCCGAGGTGAGGGTGATGCGGACGGCCTTGGCCGACAGGCCCGGCGCCGAGACGCGAAGCTCGACTTTTCTTTCCTGCGCGAGCTCGGCAGGAACCTTCAGGACGTAGAGACCCGCCTTGTCCGTGACCGCGCTGAGGTTCAGCTCGGTGATGGAGACCGTCGCGTTCGGGTAAGGGTGCCCGTCTTCTTTGGTCGTGACCTTGCCGGTCACGACAGTGGGATCCGCGGCTCGAGCGAGCGTGACGGGAAGGAGAAGCCCGAGAAGGACAAGGAAGCCGAGTCTCTTAAGCATCGTGACTCCTTGGGGGGCGAGCTTACGCTCGCCGCGGGCCGAGGGCTCGACCGAAATGGTCGAGGCCCTGAAAGTGTCATGATCGGCGCGATGAACAAGCCCATGTCCGCGCTCGTCATCTGCGTGCTCGGC
>JBDSFL010000235.1:0-2694 GCA_039919545.1 Thermoanaerobaculia bacterium
TTTTCGCGACGCAAGAGTGAAAGGCTGTTTCGGTTGGGGTTCTTCCTGACTGCCGTTAACGTAGTGGGGGGCCTTACGTTCGGAGAGACCACGTTGTTTCCAAATTGGTTCCTGAAAATGAGTCCCGACTTATGTGACGACCCGTCTTGTTGGGACAGGGTCGTTCCGTTGAAGGACAGGTCTGGTCCCTGTCCTTCGGGACAGGTTCGACGTCTGTAACGGCGCGAACGCTCCTATTGGTGCAAGGGAGGCGCGGTCGGCGGGTTTGAATCGGCCCGGTTTCCCCGGCGACTCCAACTCTTGAGAGGATGGGGACATGGAGAAACGAGGCAGGTACCCCGCGGAAGTGCGGGAGGGTGAGGTTCGGCTGGTCTTCGAGCAGCAGGAGACGCACTCCTCGCAGTGGGCGGCGATCAGCTCGATCGCGGGCAAGATGGGCTGTGCGGCCGAGACGCTTCGAAACTGGGTTCGGCGTGCTGAGCGAGACTCTGGAAAGCGCCCATGCCTGACGAGCTCGGAGCGTGAGCGGTTCAAGGAACTCGAACGCGAGAATCGCGAGCTGAAGCGCGCCAACGAGATTCTGCGCAAGGCTTCTGCATATTTCGCGCAGGCGGAGCTCGACCGCCGACCCAGGTGATGGTGAACTTCGTGGAAGAGAACCGCGATGAGTACGGGGTCGAGCCGATCTGCGAGATGGTGCCGATCGCCCCGGCGACCTTCTACGAGCACCGGGCCCGCCAGGCGGATCCCGAGAAGCGATCGACGCGTGCGAAACGCGACGAAGAGCTGATGCCGGAGATTCAACGAGTGTGGGACGAGAACTTCGCCGTATATGGTGCCGAGAAGGTGTGGCGGCAGCTTCGGCGAGAGAATCATCCGGTGGCGCGGTGCACGGTTGAGCGGCTGATGCGCTCTCAGGGCCTGCGCGGAGCGGTTCGCGGCAGAGCCTTCAAGGTGACAACGGTAGTTGACGCCTCGACCCCCCGTCCTCCCGACCTGGTGCAGCGCGAGTTTCGAGCTGACGGGCCGAATCGCCTGTGGGTGGCAGACCTGACGTATGTCGCGACCTGGGCCGGATTCGTCTACGTCGCTTTCGTCATCGATGTCTTTTCGCGCTCGATCGTCGGCTGGCGGTTTCTCGGTCGCTCAGAAGCGACCTGGCTCTCGACGCTCTCGAGCAGGCCCTCCATTTCAGGCCGAACACCGACCAGCTCATCCATCACAGCGATCGCGGAGTGCAGTACCTCTCGATTCGCTACACAGATCGGCTGGCCGCGGCCGGTATCGAACGCTCGGTCGGGAGCGTCGGAGATTCCTACGACAACGCGCTCGCAGAGACAGTCAACGGCCTATACAAGACGGAGGTCATCTGGCGCCGTGGGCCATGGCGCAGCATCGACGACGTCGAATACGCAACGCTCGAATGGGTGGACTGGTTCAATAATCGTCGACTTCTCGAGCCGCTCGGCTATCCAGCCAACGCGGCTGGACTCAACTAACTAAGTCTCCGGAATTCCCGGGCCGATTCAATCGAGCCGTCTTGGGGCAGACCGTTCCTTATGGTGATCTCCAACCTATGTCTTCGTTCTCTCCATGGCTCCTCAATGCTAGGCAGAAACCGTACGAGAAGGCTCAACTGCTGAAATCGATGGTCTCGAACTTCACCGTGAAACAGGAAGGTTCGTTCCGAATCGTGAGATAGGCTTCAGACAAAACGGAGGATCAAGTGATGCTCGGAGTGCTTCTGCTCCTGGTTCAGACCGCGACGACTCCCACAGCGGCCCCGACCCCAACGCCCGAAGCCCCTTTGCAGGAACAGCCAGGCGCGGTCGCGTCCCCCGTTCCGAAGGAATCCACGATCCCAGAGGGGAAAACCATACCGACACTTGCACCGTCCTCGCAGACGAACCCACCGGCTCTGAAGGCGGAGCAAGTGGAGCCTCTGTCGTTTCCGGAGGTGGTGAAAGTGGAAGGCGCGACCGCGTCGGAACTCTATAACCGCGGACACGTTTGGTTCGCGAAGGCATTTCGAAGCGCAAACAACGTCCTTCAATTACAGGACAAGGAGACGGCCACACTCGTCGGAAAGGGCGGATTCACGTACGAGCCGAATGTCTTTATCGGTCACCTCTGCATCGGACGGACGGTCCATTTCACGATAACGCTCATCGCGAAGGACGGCCGGTACAAGTACACCGTAACCGATTTCATCCACGAGGGACCTCTCCCTGCTGCCTGTGTTGCCGGGGCCTATGTGATCGGAGTCTTGACGACGGCAGAGGACATGCCGGACATCGGGCGGGGCACATCGAAAAGCTGGCGCGCGAAGGTCTGGAAGCATCTGAAGCAGCGCGCGAAGGAAGAGACAGATACGCTCGTTAGGAGCCTCAAGGAATCGATGCAGAAACCCGCTCAGGGCGGCGACGACTGGTAGCCTGAACGGGGGTGGATAGGTTGAGCTGATCCCTCTGAGGTCCCTACTTTTTCGGACACCTCGACAACGCGAGAACGCGAACTCCGATAGCTTTGGATCGTACTCCGGTCGTCGTGACGGGCCCACTTCCCTGCCTGGCAGCGAACCGCACCAGCGTCGGTTCGCTGCCTATCTCGTCGAAATGGGAATTCAGTGAGCGGCGCTTCGCGCCGCTGGCCGAACCTGAAGGGTTCCGCTGAACGGGATCGAACACGCCCGGC
>JBDSFL010000265.1:0-2624 GCA_039919545.1 Thermoanaerobaculia bacterium
GCACGGTGCTGACCGACATGGCGACGCTGGACCAGCGCGAGAAGGGTCGCGAATACCTCGCGTGGATGGCCGAGCGCGGCGGCAAGGTCGACCACCGTCTCGCCGACGGCCGCACGCTGCTGCTGAAGGCCTGCGCGCGCGACCTCGACGGCGAGCTGCTGCTGCTGCTGCTCGAGCTCGGCGCCGACCCGAACGCGACCGACGCGAAAGGCCGCACCTGCCGCACGCTCCTCGGCGAGGGCGCCGACGAGTCCGAGCTCGAGGCGCTGCGCGCGCACGGCGCGAGGTGAGCACGAGCTCCGGCGGTGCCACGGCACGTGCATCCTTCCCGAACGAAAGCACGAACCATCGCGCTTCCCACCTCGACGCGGTCGGAAGCTAGAGTTCGATTTCACCCTCCCCCACATTTCATCGGCGGGACAGGAGGGTCGTGCTACTTGAGCAGACTCGAAGACAATGCGTTCAGTAGAGGTTCGATGATTGAGCGATATGCTTGATGGCCAAGGGTTCCCGCGCGAGCAGTGATCAGAGACGGATCGATTGTGAAGACCTTCAGGGGCCGAGCATACGAACGACCACGAAGGCCACCCTGAAGAAAGCTCGCCTGATTGATCTCTACTGCCAACGAATCAGCGTACGGGTTGCTCGTGATAGCGCAAACGATCCACTCTGGCGCTGACGCTTCGGCCAGCACGACTGCTGGACGAAATTTTGAGGACGAAAGATCGGAAAACGGGAATCGCAGAACTACGACTGCGGCTGGCTCAAGTACGACCACGCGGCCTCCTCTTCAGGACGAAGCCAATCGTGGAGGGCAGCCTCTGCCAGAAGGGCTGTGTCTGAAGCCGGAAGCACGGTGACGAGAACGTGTTGGCCGGGGCTGAGTTCGAGCGGTTCAATGGTTTCTAGCGAGCCATTCGGGCCTATCACGGCTTCAACGGTTCGAAACATGACCGAAGGATACCTCTCGGAAGGGACAGAGTTCAAACCGGCCTCCTCTCATCCTCATCCTGGTTGCGAGTGCGCGGCGGCAGCGTTCGACTCGAGCTCGAAGCGGCGGTAAGGGGTCTCGTCCGGAATTCCCGGAGCGACCTCGATGGTGGGGCTTGGTGACAACGTGATCACGACGGAGCCGAACGTGAAGCTCCGCGCGTCGTCGATCCGCGCGCGGCAGACCGGATGCTTGTCTGAGTCCTTCGACCGGAGCGCGGCCTTCGCCTCGGCGAGGGCTGCCTGAGGCGCCTTCATCCGCGCCGCGAGAGCGCGAAGACGCACCGGGCTGTTCCCCGCCTCGAGCTCCTCCTTCGTCCTCTTTTTCAGCGTCTCCGTCCACCAGGGCCGAAAGTCGTCGTTTGCGAGGGGATGGTTGGTGTGCCAAACGACGTCCGAGCCCGGCATCGCCTCGACGACCCTCGTCGCCGAGGCCTCGTAGTCGACGACGCGGTCGCCCAGGCCGAGGATGTAATTCTGCCCGGAGGCGTGCGGGACAGACTTCAGGAATGCGACGGCATCCTCGGGCCGGCCCTTGGCGAGGATGCCGCGGATGATGAATGCCACCGGGAGACCCTCGCGAGACGCCCGCAGCTGCGAGAGGGTGTTGACGACGAGCCCGATCCCGCGCGCGTTGACGCCGTTCAAGGCCACGACCCCTGCCGCCGTGAAGACGTATTGCTCCGGCGTCGTGGCGTCCGCGGCGATGTGCAAAAGCGTCTGCGTGCCGTCCCGGAATCCTTCGACGTCCATGTTCTGCGCGACGAACGCCGGGCGGTCTCCCTTGCGCGAGGCGCCGGCACCGCTGCAGTGGTGGGCCTCCCTGTCCTTCATCCATACCCAGAACTCGTCCGGGAGCTGGAGCGCCCAGACGATCTCGGGGGGCTGCCCGGAGCCTTCGGCGATGCCGCGGACCTCCTCGAGGAGGTCCGGTGTCCACGCCTTCGTCGTCTCGGCAAAGTGCGGAGTCTCCTTCAGGAACTGCGCGATCAGCGCGTCGGGGTCGGGCGTCTTCTCGGACTTCAGGCTCGCCTTCCACCGCACGATGTGGAGCGCGATGAGTTCCCGGAGGGCCCGGCCGTGCTGGATCCCGCGCTCGCGGGGCGTGCCGCGAAGCTCCACCACGGCGAGCGGACGATCCACGGCGTGCGCGGCGGACGGAAGGAGCACGGCGACCAGGACGGCCGCGGCGAGGGGACGAATCATGGTGGGGCCTCGGCTCGAATATTCGCACACGGGTGGGGCACTTCGGGATGTACGCGATAGGGGATCAACCGGGCTTCTCGATGCCCGCGAGAAGCTCATCACCGGAGATGAGCCCGACGCCACCGCTCGAGAACTGAGACCTACGGCGACGGACCTCTTCGAACCATGCTTGAGTCACCGCCTCCGACGATTCGACGTCAAGGCTCTCGATGAGGACATCGACTAGAGATGCTCGGGCTTCAGGGGCGAGCTCTAAAGCTTGTTCCTTGACGTGCTTGAGGTCTGCCATGACTTGACTCTACCGCGGGCCGTGGCAAGAAGCGGGGAATGTCCCGAAGCGTGTTGAAAGTGGGATGAGAGGACGGCTCCCTTCAAGCAGCGAGAATGGCTGTACGAAGAGACCTCTCCCGAGGAAAGGAGCCACCCGT
>JBDSFL010000270.1:0-6981 GCA_039919545.1 Thermoanaerobaculia bacterium
CGTTCGATGCTCCTGTTCATTGCGGCCACGATCGCGGCGCCGTGCCTGGCCGGGGACGTTCCCGCCGCGGCCACGCCGAAACGCCCCTTCTGGGAGGCGTGGAAACCGGTCGTGGACGTCTCCCGCGACGGCTACCGCGCCGTGGACCTCTTCTGGTACACGACGTGGATGTGCATCATCGCCTTCACGCTCGTCGTGCTGGCGCTGGTCGCGTTCTCGATCCTCTATCGCGAAAAGCCCGGTCACCGCGCGTTCTACACCCACGGCACCGACCGCAAGAGCTTCGCCATCACGGGCGCGCTCGCCGCGCTCGTCTTCTTCACGATCGACATGCGGCTCGTGCAGATCTCCCAGAAAGACATCAAGGAATACCTCTTCAACTGGCCGACGTCGGCCGACACCGTGAGGGTCGAGGTCTATGGCCAGCAGTGGGCGTGGAACATCCGCTACGCGGGGCCGGACGGTGTCTTCAACACGGCCGACGACGTCGTCACCCTGAACGACATGCGCGTGCCGGTGGGGCGTCCCGTGATGGTGAACTTGAAGTCGAAGGACGTCATCCACAGCTTCTATCTGCCGAACTTCCGCCTGAAGCACGACTCGAACCCGGGCTACGTGACGCGGACCTGGTTCCAGGCGAAAGAGGCGGGAAACTTCGAGATCGCCTGCTCGCAGATGTGCGGGTGGGCCCATTACAAGATGCGGGGCGAGCTGAAGGTCCTGCCCGCGGCGGATTTCGACACGTGGATGAAGGAATCGCAGGGCGATGCCCTGCGGCGCTTCGATCCGGCCGACAAGGAACAGATGTGGGGTTGGGAGTGGGTGCAGTGAGTCAAGACCAAGCGGCCGGCCGGCGCGTCTACGTGGGGCCCGATTTCCACGAAGAGCAGCACATCCATCCCGATCCGACGAACTTCTTCAAGAAGTACATCTTCTCGTTCGACCACAAGGTCATCGCCAAGCAGTTCCTTTGGTACGGGCTCTTCTTCCTCGTCGTGGGCGGGATCATGGCGATGATGATCCGCTGGCAGATCGCGCAGCCCGGCACGCCTTTCCCGGTGCTCGGCAAGCTCTTCTTCCCGCAGTCCGGCGGCGTCCTGCCCCCGCAGTCCTATGCCTCGTTCTTCACGATGCACGGCACGATCATGATCTTCTTCGCCATCACGCCGATCCTGATCGGCGCGTTCGGCAACCTGTGCATCCCGCTGATGATCGGCGCGCGGGACATGGCCTTCCCCACGCTGAACATGCTCTCGTTCTGGTCGATGATGGGCTCGGGGAGCGTGCTGGTCGCCTCGCTGTTCGTCCCCATGGGCGCGGCTGCCGGCGGCTGGCAGAGCTATCCGACGCTCTCCACGGCCATCGGCCAGCCCGGCGCGGGGCAGACGATGTGGGTCGTGGCGATCTTCCTGGCCGGCTCGGGCTCGATCATGGGAGCCGTCAACTACATCACCACCGTCGTTCGCCTCCGTGCCCCAGGCATGGGCTACTTCAAGATGCCGCTCACGATCTGGGGCATCTGGCTCACCGCCATCCTGAACGCGCTGTTCGTGCCGGTGCTCGCGGCCGGAATGATCCTGCTCTTCCTCGACCGCGTCGCGGGCAGCCACTTCTTCCTGGCGGGCGCCGCGGTGACGAAGGGGGGCGGCGATCCCGTCCTCTACCAGCACCTCTTCTGGATCTTCGGGCACCCCGAGGTCTACATCCTCATCCTTCCGGCGTGGGGCATCGTCTCGGACGTCCTGTCGTTCTTCTCGCGCAAGCCGGCCTTCGGGTACAAGGCCACGGCCCTCTCGATGACCGTCATCTCGCTCCTGTCGATGGCCGTCTACGGCCACCACATGTTCGTGGTCGGCATGAGCCCGCTCCTGTCGCAGGGCTTCATGACGCTCACGATGCTCATCTCGATCCCGTCGGCCGTGTTCTTCCTGAACTGGCTGGGGACGATGTGGCGCGGCTCGATCCGGTTCGCCACACCCATGCTCTTCTCGGTCGGCGTCGTCTTCGTGTTCGGGCTCGGCGGCCTCACGGGGCTCCACCTGGGTGCCGTCTCCTCGGACATCTTCCTGCACGACTCGTACTTCGTGGTCGGCCACTTCCACCTCACGATGGCCGCATCCGTCCTGCTCGGCGCGTTCGTCGCCATCTACTTCTGGTTCCCGAAGATGTTCGGCCGGATGATGAGCGAGACGCTCGGCAAGTGGCACTTCTGGCTCACCATCATCCCGATCTCGATCGTGTTCTGCGGCATGCTCATCGTGGGCTACGGCGGCATGCAGCGCCGGCTCTACAACTACACCGACTACCAGTTCCTGCAGCACCTGCACATGGTCAACGTGTGGATCACACGCGCCGCGCTGGTGCTGGGCGCCTCTCAGTTCCTCTTCGTCTACAATTTCTTCTCGAGCATGATCTCGGGGAAGAAGGCTTCGGCAAATCCCTGGGAAGTGGGCACGCTCGAGTGGACCGTCCCCTCGCCCCCGCCGCACCACAACTTCGACAAGATCCCCGTGGTGCTCCACGGCCCCCACGAGTTCGCCAACCCTCTCGTGAAGGGGAAAGACTGGCTGGCGCAGAACGAGCCCATCGAGGACGTCGCCGTCGGCCCCGCGAACGTCACCCTGGAGGCGGCGGGTAAGTGACCGAGCTGACCCTCGAGCCCCGGGACTCCATGCAAAAGCTGGAGCTCCCGGTGCGTGACCCTCGGGCGCCCGGCGCACGGCCCGGCCACCCCGCCGGGGAGTCCGTGGCCGACCGTCGCAAGACGACCTTCGTCGGGATGCTGATGGCGCTCGCGTCCTGGACCATGCTTTTCGCGAGCCTCTTCTTCGCGTACGCGGTGCTGAGGCTGAAAGCGCCCACGTGGCCGCCCGACGGCGCGGCAGCGCTCCCGAAGCTGCTCCCGGCGTTCAACACGCTGCTGATGATCCTGAGCAGCTTCGTGCTCCATCAGGGTGTGAAGGCGGGCACCGCCGAGCGCCTGCGCCTGCTGCGATCGCTCTTCGGCACGATCGCGCTCGGCACCATCTTCCTGCTGCTGCAGCTGGCCGTCTGGATCCCGCTCTGGCGCTCCGGCTTCCGGATCGACTCCGGAATCTACGGCTCGATCTTCTACGGTCTCACCGTTTTCCATGCTCTTCACGTCCTGGCGGGGCTCATCGCGCTCTTCGTCGTGGCCCTGCAGGCCCGGCGCGGGCTCGTGACCTCGGGCCGGCGCAACGCGGTCCGCATGACCGCCATGTTCTGGCACTTCGTGGATGTGGTCTGGGTGCTTCTCTTCGCGGTCGTCTACCTGGTCTGATGGGTCTGAGGTTTGGAGTGAGCTCGATGCCGAAAAAAGTCGTTCTTCTGGCCTTCACCGTCCTGCTCGGCGCGGGATGCGGCGGGCCCGGAAAGCCGTTCACGAAGTCGATGACGCTCGGCGGCAAGAAGGTCTCGGCACGCCGCCTCAACCACGGGCAGGAGGCCTATCTCACCTACTGCTCGGCGTGTCACGGGGTGAAGGGCGACGGGAAGGGACCGGCGGCCCTCGGCCTCCGTCCGCCGCCGCGCGATTTCTCGCAGGCCAAGTTCAAGTTCGCCGCGGTCTCGGCTGGGCAGCTGCCGAACGACGACGATCTGATCCGCATCGCGTCCGGCGGCCTCCACGGCACCGCGATGCTGCCGTGGAAAGACGTCCCCGAGCGCGACATCATGGACATCGTCCAGTACATCAAGACGCTCTCGCCCAAGTGGCTCGACAGCAAGCCGGGCGAGCCGATCGTGCCCGGCGAGGATCCGTGGGGCCCCGCGCGCAAGCAGGAAGCGGTCGTCCGCGGCATGAAGGTCTACCACGGCCTGGCACAGTGCCTCTCGTGCCACCCGGCCTACGAGCCCATCGAGACCATCAACGCCGCGAGCCTGGAGCTCGCCAAGCGCGAGGCCCAGCTGCGCCCCGACGCGTATCACGCGCAGCTGAAGGAAAGCGATTACGGCGTGAAGATCATGCCGCCCGATTTCACGCGCGATCCGATCCGCTCCGGTGATCAGCTCCCCGACATCTACCGCACCGTGGCCTCCGGCATCGGCGGCACCGCGATGCCGAGCTGGAAGGGCGCGCTCCCGGAGGAGGACCTCTGGGCCATGGCGTACTACGTGCGCTCCCTCATCGACCTGCGCGAGACGCCGGACGCCGGCCCGCGCCGCGAGCGGCTGATCCATGCCGCCGACGTGGCGGCTGCCAGCACCGCTGCGGCGCCCTCCGCGAATCCGGCCGCGGCCGCTGCCGCCACGGCCGAAGCCCCGAAGGCGAACTGATCGGCATGGAGAGCCGCTAGCACCGTGGAGCTCTCGAACACGATCACGCCTGCGCTCGACGGCGCTGCCGCCCCTTCGGGCGCGCTCCCCGCGGAGCATGCGCCCTGGCGCACGCCCGAGCCGCCGCTCCAGCGGCTCGCCGCGCGCGTCACGGGAAGCTGGGTCTTCTGGCTCGTGTTCACGAGCCTCGCGTTCGGGCTCCCGCTCGTGCGCTCGGTGCTGCGCCCTCTGCCCGAAGCCCCGCCGGTGCTGGGCACGATGCCGTCGTACGCGCTGGTCGATGCGCGCGGACAGGCCTTCGAGTCGAGCGCGATGCTGGGTCGCATCCTCATCGCCGAGTTCGTCTCCCCCTCCGCCCTCGCGCTGGCCCCATCTCCTCTCGATCAGCTGCAGCGCCGGGTGCGCAACACGGGTGACGCCGTCCACCTCGTCACGTTCCTGCGCGGCGCGGGCGCGCCCCAGGCGGCCGCGTCGAGCGCCCAGGCGCACGCGGGCGTGTGGCGGTGGACGCTGGCCGGAGGGGAAACGAACGAGCTCGAGGCCTCGCTGCGGCGCGCGCTCGAGCCCCGGCTCGGTCCGTCGATCTCGCTCGACGGCAAGCTCCTCCTGATCGATGCGCACGGCCAGGTGCGGCGCTTCGTCGGCTCGTCCAAGGACGAGATCGACCTTATGATGCGCGACATCGGCCTCTTGATGAACCTGGAAGGAAAGAAGTGACAGACATGACAGGCATGAGAGTCATCCCGACGAGGAGCCGCGCATGAGCGTGGCTCGACCGGCCTCGACACCCGCCCCGCACGCGAGCGCGCATCAGGGCGCCGAGCCCACCTTCGGCCTCGCGACCACCGGCAAGGTCGGCATGTGGATCTTCCTCGTCACTGACGCGATGACGTTCGCGGGGCTGCTGCTCGGCTACGGCATCCTGCGCGCGGGGAACAAGCAGTGGCCGCTGCCGTCGTCCGTGCTCGGGATTCCCTTCACCGCTTTCATGACGTTCGTGCTGATCGTCAGCAGCCTCACCATGGTCCTCGCCCTCGACCACGCCAAGCACGGGCGCCGCGCCCAGACGGTGAAATGGCTCCTCCTCACGGCCGGCGGCGGGCTCTTCTTCCTCTGCGGGCAGGTGTACGAGTACACGCATCTGATCCGCGAGGGCTTCACCCTGCAGGCGGGAAATTTCCCCGCCACGTTCTTCGTCATCACGAGCTTCCACGGCATGCACGTCTTCACCGGCGTCTGCTACCTCCTCATCACCGCGCTCGGCGTGGCCCGCGGCAAGCACCTCGAGAACGGCGCGAACTTCGTCGAGATCACGGGGCTTTTCTGGCACTTCGTCGACCTCGTCTGGATTCTCGTCTTCACCTTCGTCTACCTGATCTGAGGAACCGAGACACATGAGCGATCACGCGCACGCCGCTTCCCTGGGACACGACGCCGGACACGAAGGCGGACACGAAGGCGGACACGATCAACAGGCCGCGCCCGATCACCGCAAGGATTACATCCGCATCTTCGTCGCGCTTCTGGTGCTCACGCTCATCGAGGTCGGGATCACCTACGTGAAGATGGACCGGCGCATCATGGCCGCCCTGATGATCGGCCTCGCCCTCACGAAGGCCGCGCTCGTGGGGCTCTACTTCATGCACCTTCGCTATGAGAAGCGCCTCCTGCTCTGGGTGGCCGCGCTCCCGCTGCCGCTCGCGGCCGGCTACGCGGTGTTCCTCATGCTCGACTCGAACCATCTCTTCCGCGCCATCACGCTCCCCTGGGTCCACCACTGATGAAGCGTCTGGCGGCCGGGGTTTCTCTCGCGATTCTCCTGCGCGGTGCCGAGCTCCTGGCCTGCCCCGCGTGCGCGCCGTCGGCCGGTGGCACGGGCAGCGACGGCGGCGGCATCTGGACCATCGTGGGAGTCTTCCTGCTCGTCCCGCCGCTCATCGCCACGGCGATCATCCTGGCCATGAGACGCGAGTACCGGAACGTGAACGCGGAAACGACCGCCGCGACCCACGCCGGATAGCGCGAGACGCCCGCGCGGCACCTGCTTCGGCGCGCGGAAGAACGCCGAAACGGATGAACGGCAGAACGGCAGAACGGCAGAACGGATCGAGATCAGAACGGATGAATGACAGAAGCCCGGGCACATGCCCGGGCCTCTTGATTTCCGTGGAGGGGAACCGCGTTCAGTCGGCCTCCTCGTCCTCGGCCTCGGCCGCGGCCGCCACGGGCGGCTGGTGCGCCTCGAGGCAGCCCGCGAGCTTGGCCTTCTGATCGGTGGTGAGCACCGCCTCCACGCTCGATTTCACGCGCAAACGCTCGGCCTGGATGGCCCCCTTGTCGGCGTGAACCTTCAGCAGCGCGGCGCCCGCGGCGCAGGCGTCGGCCGGGTTCCGGTCGAGCTCTGCCTTCAGAGCGGCGGCATCGGTCTTCAGCGTGGCCGCGAGCGCCTGCATCACCGGCTTCTCGGTCAAGAGAACGCGCTTGATGTCGGCCTTCTGAGCGTCGCTCAGCCCCACGATGGAGAGACATTTGAGAAGACGGTCGCCCTTGTGGCTCTCCCGCGCGGCGTCCTGTGCCATGGAGGGCAGGGCGTTCAGCAGGAGAACGATTCCCGAGATGATTAAAGTTTTCGAATGTTTCATGGTGCGCTCCTTTTTCGAATTTCTTTTGTTTCCGCTGTTTCGA
>JBDSFL010000291.1:0-10592 GCA_039919545.1 Thermoanaerobaculia bacterium
GCCTTCGACACGGGCATCGGCACGGGCTCGATCGCCATGGGCTGGATGATCAAGCATGTCGGCTACACGACGGCCTACGGAACGGCCGCCGCGCTTTCGGCCCTCGCGATCCCCGTCTTCGTGGCCACCGAAAGGCGCTTCCTTCTTCCTGCCAACGTGCGATCGGAGAGCTAAACTCCGCAGATGCCCCTTGCCTACTTCGCCCTCGCGGCCGTGGCCGCTGCCGCGCCCGCGTCCGCGCCCGCGCCGATCGCCGGTGTTCCGCTCCCGCCCGACCCCGTCTTCGAGACCGAGCTCACGCGCGTGGCCACCGAGCGGGCGCGCCTCGAGCTGAAGGGAGTCCTGGCCCAGCTCGAGGGCGACCGGTCACAGTCCGTGCAGGCCAAGACCGAGATGAAGCAGAAGCTCTCGCGTCTGAAGATCGCCGTCTACACGACGCCGCGGTCGCTGGACGAGACGGTGGCCGTCTACGAGAAGAAGATCGAGAAGGCGACGTTCCTCTTCGGCGAGCGAAACCTGCTGGCCGACCTGCTCGACGTCGCCAGAGCCGGGGGATTCTCCGTGACGCCGGAAGCGCAGAAGGCGTGGACGGGGAAAACCGTCCGCTCGGCGCGCTGGGGGCGGGAGGACGGGGCGGTCGAGATCGACGTCGAGGACCACCTGATCGATCCGCGCAATGGGCAGGTCGCGAAGAAGACGGTCGTCCTCATCACGTCCATCGGAGAATAGCGACCCCGGCGAGCGTCTCGCGGGGCCGCAATTCGCCTCGATCGGGAATCAGAGTGCGGAGCTGCCTTCCGGGCTGGAGCCCGTCTCGGCGAGCTGCTTGGCCTTGTAGTGCGAGAAGACTTGCCAGGCGCCGAAGAGGACGATGACCAGGGGCCACCAGCTCAGCAGGAACGTCAGGTCGATGTCGACGAACTTCTCGAGCAGGAACCAGCCGCCGAAGAGAATGAGGAAGACGCCGAAGGCGAGGCTTCCGCTGGCCCGGATCGCGGTTTCGTGCGCGACGAGGTTCGACTCGGGAGCGCCGGTCGCGTTGATGGCCTTGGCCTGACGCACCGCGTCGATCAGCACGAAGAACCACCAGAAAGGCACCAGCATGCCGAGCGGCCCGCCGACCCGGTTCGCGATCGAGAGCACCACCACCCACACGCCGAAGAAGATCGCGGCGCGCTGATAGAGCCCGAGATAGACGTGCCCCATCCCGGGGAGGGCCGACAGCACTCCGGCGAGGACCGGGCTCTTGGCCTGGGGCGCCATCGCAGCTGCCTGAGGCTGTGCGATGTAGGCAATGGGAGGTGGCGGAGGGGGAGCCGCGTTCAGCTCGGGGCCGACCATTCTGGGCTGGGGATTGCCGTTGATTTCACTCATGACGCTCGCCTTTCGATTTCAGTCCGACGCCCCTAGGAACGTAAAGCACGGCCATTGGGTTCGCGCCGGTCGCGGGAACCGGAAAACGCGCTGCTCCCCTGCCGGGTGTCGCGCGAATCCGTCGCTGTGCCGAGCACCTTCTCGAACAGGAGCTGCGAATACGCTTTCGCCCGGGCCTGTCCGGCGGCCACGGTGCGGTAGAGCTTGTAGTCGAATCGCTTCGTGAGCGGAGTCGCCACGCGGGCGAGCTTCGTGTCTTTCAGGCGATCGACGGCGATGGTCTTCGCCTCGGCCATGGCGTGCTCGCCGACGGACGTGAGATCGCTGGCGGCGCCGCGCGCCACCGAGAGAGGATCGATCTTCAGGATGGTGACGATGAGGATGGCCGCGACGTAAGCGCCGGCCACCGCGAAACGCCAGTCGGTCACGAGGCCGCGAAGGGTTTGAAGGAGGCCGCTCCGCTTGACGGGGTGAGCGAGACCGGCCCGCGAGCGGGCGGGAAGAAATGCCAGGCGGCTCATCAGCTCGGGAGACGGCTTCGGCTGAGAGAGGGTTCCCGGCGTGAGAAGCGCCAGCACGCTCTCGGTCTCCCGGCGCACGGCGAAGTCGCTCGGGAGAGCCCGGAGACGCTCGAGAAATTCCACCGGGATCAGCGGGGATTTCAGGCGATGGAAGTCGCGATGGTTCTGCTCGAGGTCCGCCAGGAGCGAGGCGCACGAGGGGCAGCCCGGAGCGTGAGCATCGGCCGGAAAGGCTCCCGAGCCGTCGAGCGCCGAGAGGCGCAGCTCGAGTGATTCGGCCAGCCGCTCTTCGAAGGCCCGGCAGGGGTTGGTGATGGAGGCGCTCATCGTGAGCCTCCCGTGGCGGGAACCGAGCGCGCCATGGAGGAGAAGAGCGAGCCCGAATGGCCGGTCGTGTCTCCGATCCGCTTGCGCACGGTCTTGGCGAGCTCGATGCGGGCGCGATTCAGACGGGACTTCACCGTGCCGTCCGGCAGGTTCAGAAAATCGCCGATCTCGCGATAGTCGAGGCCGTCGAGGTCTCTCAGGAGCACGACCTGCGCCAGCTCGTCGGGGAGGTCGCCGATGGCGTCGAGGAGCAGCCGGGCCCGTTCCCGATTGAGCGTATCCGCCTGCGGATCGTCGGTGGCGGGGAGCATCACGGCGACGGCATCGTCGCTGATGAAGCGGAAGCCCTTCTCACGTTTCCGTTTGCGGTAATGGTCGATGCAGAGGTTGCGCGAGAGGGCCGCGATCCAGGCCAGTAGCGACGCCTCGGAGGGTTCGTAACGGTCGAGATTCTCCCAGACCTTCAGCAGGCAGTCCTGGGTGAGCTCCTCGGCCTCGGAGCGGTCGTAGGTGAGGTGATAGGCGATCCCGTAGATTTTCTTTCCGTATTTTTCGACGAGCTCTCCCCACGCCCGGTCGTCGCCGGATCTGCAGCGCCTCACGAGCTCGCCGTCGGGGTGAATGGCCAAGGACATCCGTTGCTCTGCAGCTGGGAACGAAAAAGCCAGGTGTGGAGTTCCCCCCCGAGTCTATAATTTTCGGATCGGTTCCTGGAGTCGACGGAAAGGTCGGTACGGATGAGGCGGTTCGTTCTCTTGTTCGCCCTCACGCTGCTCGTCCCTTGGCGGGGGTTCGCGCAGGCGCCTGCCGCCGAAACCGCTCCCGCGGAGGCTCCGTGGAAGCCGTTCCAGGAGTTCGGGGCCGTGCTCGGCTCCTGGTCCGGCACCGCCGATTCCGCAGGCCGCATCGGCGGGACCGTGGGGCGCTGGACGCAGGAGATGGGCGGCAACTTCCTCGTTCACCACGTCAACACCATCTTTCCGGCCCAGTCAGGCAAGCCCGAGGAGGTCATCGAGCTGGTGGGGTACTACGCCTACGACCGCGAGAAGCGGAAGTACGTGGCGAGCTACTTCTTCTCCACGGGGATCCTGGGAATCTTCGACGTCGAATTCTCGGCTGCCGGGGCGATCCGGCTGGTCTCCCGCGAGCTGCTCAATTACGAGAGCGGCGCCCGTTCTCGGCTGGTGATGAGCCGGAAATCGGAGACCGAGCAGACGCTCGACCTCGAGCTGGCCCTGCCCGGGAAAGACTTCGTCCCCTACTTCACGAGCAAGCTGACGCGGAAGTAATCGGGGGAAGCGGCACGCCGGGATTCTTCGCGAACCGCCGGCACGCGGCGTTCCGAGGCCCGGCTTCGGGCGGTGACGCCTCGACTCTGGTATTCTCACGGGCCCCCCTGGGCTCGTCCATCCTGGTGCGAGCTGTGCGCGGGCGATCCCGAGGAAAACGAGAGAAAAAATGAGCGGACTCAGAAATATCGCGATCATCGCGCACGTCGACCATGGCAAAACCACGCTCGTCGATTGCCTCCTGAAACAGTCCGGCACGTTCCGCACGAACGAAGCGGTCGCCGAACGGGTCATGGATAGCAACGACCTCGAGAAGGAGCGGGGGATCACCATCCTCGCCAAGAACCTGTCGATCCGGTACCGCGATGTGAAGGTGAACATCGTCGACACCCCGGGGCACAGCGACTTCGGCGGCGAGGTCGAGCGCGTGCTGAAGATGGTCGACGCCGTCCTGCTCCTGGTGGACGCCGCGGAAGGGACGATGCCGCAGACGCGGTTCGTCCTGCGTAAGGCGCTCGAGCTGGGGCTCAAGCCCATCGTCTGCATCAACAAGATCGACCGGCCCGATGCCCGCCCGCACGCCATCATCGACGAGGTGTTCGACCTCATGGTCGACCTGGGCGCCACGGACGATCAGCTCGACTTCCCGATCGTGTACACCTCGGCCAAGCACGGCTTCGCACGGCGCGAGGTCGACCACTCCGACGCCGACGTGAGACCTCTCCTCGACGTGATCCTGGTCGAGGTGCCCGAGCCGGGCGGCAACGCCGAGGCGCCCCTCCAGCTTCTCGTAGCCTCGCTGGACTACGACAACTACCTCGGCCGCCTCATCATCGGGCGCATCGTGAACGGCACCGTCCGCCCCGGGCAGACGGTCTCCGTGTGCAAGCTCGACGGGAGCTTCAAGACCGCCAAGGTCACGAAGCTGATGGCGTTCGAGGGGCTCAAGCGCCAGGACGTCTCCATCGCCTCGGCGGGAGACATCGTCGTCGTCTCCGGCATCGAAGACGTCACGATCGGCGAGACGCTGGCCGACCTCGAGAATCCGATCGCGCTCCCGACGATCGCCGTGGACGAGCCGACCGTGTCGATGACGTTCCGCGTGAACGATTCCCCGTTCTGCGGGCTCGAAGGCAAGTACGTGACGAGCCGCCACATCGGCGAGCGCCTCCAGAAGGAGCTCCGGACCAACGTGGCGATGAGGGTGCAGGAGACCGATACTCCCGACGCGTTCAAGGTGTCGGGACGCGGCGAGCTTCACCTGGCCATCGTCGTCGAGACGATGCGGCGCGAGGGTTTCGAGTTCGCGCTCTCCCGCCCGCAGGTCATCTTGAAGGACGTCGGCGGCGTCACCTCGGAGCCGATCGAGCAGCTCGTCGTCGATGTCCCGGAGACCGCCATGGGTGTCGTCATCGAGAAGCTCGGCCAGCGCAAGGCCGAGATGACCAACATGACGAACCACGGCTCGGGCCGGGTCAAGATCGAGTTCAAGATTCCCACGCGCGGTCTCTTCGGCTACCGAAACGAGTTCCTCACGGATACCAAGGGCGAAGGGCTGCTGTATCACCTCTTCGCGGGGTACGAGCCGTTCAAGGGAGAGGTCACGGGACGCCGTGTGGGCGCTCTCGTCTGCAAGGAAGCGGGGGAGACGACCGGGCACGCGATCGAGAAGCTGGAGGAGCGCTGCGAGTTCTTCCTGGCGCCTGGCGTCGAGGTCTACGCCGGGATGATCTGCGGCGAGAGCGCCCGCGAGAACGATCTGATCGTGAATCCTTGCGTCAAGAAGCACCTCACGAACATGCGGGCCTCCGGTTCCGACATGGCCATGAAGCTCACGCCTCCGCGCCTGATGCCGCTCGAAGCGGCCATCGAGTGGATCCAGGACGACGAGCTGGTCGAGGTGACGCCGAAGTCGATCCGGCTGCGCAAGCGCATCCTCGATCACTCGATGCGGCGCGTCTCGGAAAAAAGAGCGACGGTCCTCGCCGACGACGAGTAGTGGCCAGGAGCTCGTCCGGGATCACTCGGACAGGCTCCTCGCGGGACAGGCGCGCGTTCGCGCCTGTCCCGTCCGCCCTATACTTCGGGCCGATTTGGACACCAAGGAGCTGATCATGCGGAGTCCGGCCCGGCTCTCGATCGTTCTGTCAGCGATTCTTCTCTCGAGCCCGCTTCTTGCGGCGGAGCCGGGAGTCACCGAGCTGTCGGCCTGGCTGGCCGGCACGTTCGACAACCGTGAGCAGGCCTCGCGCGATCCCGAGGGGTTCGGGCAGACGCGGCTCGTCTCGGTCGTGGTGCCGAAGAGCCGGATCGGCCTGGGCGCGCCGGTGCTCTATGTGGAAGAGGCGCCGGTCGCCGTCACGAACCGCCCTTTCGTGCGGCGGTTCTGGCGCATCGAGGAGACGGGCGCCGGCAAGTTCGTCGCCCGCTTGTTCGACCCGAAGGATCCGATCGCGGTCTCGGGGAAGTGGCGCGACCCGTCGGATCTCGCGCTCTTCGGGCTCAGCGACGTGCTGGAGCGCCCCGGCTGTGCGGTGTCGCTCCGCAAGATCGAGGATCACTACGACGGTGTTTCCGAGGGGATCGGCTGTCCCTGGCCGCTCGGCGGCTCGCGCTATCTCACCACCCGGATGGACGTGTACGCCGGGCGTCTCGCGCTCTGGGAACGCGGTTTCGACGGGACCGGACGTCAGGTGTGGGGCACCGTGAAGGGGCCCGTCCAGTTCGTGAAACGGTCGGACGCTCCGCCGTCCGAGCCTTCTTCGACGCCGGCACTTGCCGCGACGCCTGCGGCTCAGCCGGCGCCCGCGAGCGAGACGCCCGCCGCGGCACCCTCTCCCATCGTTTCTGGGGTCGCACCGATCGCCTCTCCTCCCGCCGCTCCAGCGCCGCTTGCGATGCCTTCACCCGTCGCGACGATCAAACCGCTCCCCGCGCCCGTTCCCGCTGGCTCCGCTGCACTTTCCCCGCCCGCTGCGGTGATGGCTCCGTCGTTCCCGTCGGCCTTGCTCACGCCCTCGCTCCTGGTGCGTGGTCTCGGCGCGGATCGCCAGCTCGAGCTGGCCGAGATTCGTGCGCTGCCCATGACGACGCTCCGTCAACCAGCCGAGGGAAAGAAGGGAGCCGCCGTTCGCGGCGTGGCCCTGATCGAGCTCCTCCGTCGCTGCGGGCTTCGGACCGACGGCATGGAGGTGCGGCGTCTGCTCGCACCGGCCGTGATCCTGGCCGTGGGTGCCGATGGGTACACGGCCGCGTTCTCGATCGAGGAGCTGCTCACACCGGGAGGGGGAGCGATCCTCGTTCTCCCCAGCGAGACGAAGCCGTCCGCGGAGATCGAAGCCGCGGGTGCCTTCGCGATCGTGGAGCCTGCGAAAATTCGCTCCGTGCGCGACGTGCGGTCGCTCGAGCTCCGGATCCTGGCGACGAACCGGCCGGAAACCAGGTAGCCGGCGGGCTCGAACTCAGGCCGGTTTGCTGGCTCCGCGCTGCGGGCCGCGTCGTCGTCGGCGCGGCCTCCCGGAAGCCGCTCGCTGCGGCGGCCCGGGAAAATCGTGCGGTGTCCGCTCGTGCGTCACATGCGGGACGAGAGCCTCGGGGAACGGGGCGTGCGAAAGATCCTCGCCGGCCCGGGACCGATGTCCGGCGCGCGCCATCACGTCGTGCCACGCGGCGGAAGCATCGTGATACCGGCCGGTCGCCTCGGCGTAGAGCGACAGGAGCGAAACCGCCGGCGGGAAGTACGCCTTCGTGACCAGCTTGCGCGCCATGGCGTCTCCGGGCCGCGTCTCCACGAGCCGGCCCAGCGTGTAGAGAGCCTGCTTCACGAGGTGCACGTTGAGATTCGAGAGCGCGAGCCGTGCGGCGATCGGGTTCACGACGTCCTCGAGGACGAGGAGGATGCGTGCGGGGTCGATGGGCTTGCCATCTCCGGCGCGCAGCCGGATGGCGGCCAGGACGAGAGGAATGAAGATCATCCCGAGCAGCGTGGCGTCGCTCAGGAACTCGCCCTTCTGCCGCCGCGCATCGGCATCGGCCAGCATCTTCCAGAAGACCACTCGTGAGGGCGAGGAAGCGTTCGCTCGCGGCCCGATCTCGTTCTCCAGCTCCGGAATCAGGATGTCGAGGATCCCCATCTCGGACCAGATCTTGTACGTGCCCGTGCCCCAGCCGCGGCGCAACGGATCGAGCAGCTCTTCCGTCACGCGCGGGGCCGCGCTCTTGCGGATCTCCGCCTTCGTCGATTCGATGGCCGCGAGCACGTCGGGAGTCATGCGGAAATTCAGGCGTGCGGCGAACTCGCAGGCGCGCAGCATGCGGACAGGATCCTCGCGGAAGCGGATGACCGGGTCGCCGATGGTGCGCACGAGCGAGGCCTCGAGGTCTTCCACCCCGCCCACGTAGTCGAGCACGGAGAACGTGGCGATGTCGTAGAAGAGGCCGTTGATCGTGAAGTCGCGCCGCTTGGCGTCTTCCTCGGGCGTCCCGAAGGTGTTGTCGGAGCGGATGAGGATGTCCTCGTCCACCTCCGCCGTTCCGTCGGAGGGTTCGATGTCCGGCTTGTCGGGACGGCGGCGAAAGGTCGAAACCTCCACCAGCTTACCGTGCTCGAACAGCACGTGCACCAGCCGGAAGCGCCGGCCGATGATCCGGCTGTTTCGCAGCAGCCGCCGCACTTCCTGCGGTCGGGCGTCGGTCCCGATGTCGAAATCCTTCGGCGTGCGCCCGGTCATGAGGTCCCTCACGGAACCTCCCACCAGGTACGCCTTGTAGCCCGCCTTGTGGAGACGGTAAAGGACGCGGAGAGCATCGGGGTCGATGTAACCACGCGAGATCGAGTGTTTGTCGCGCGGGATGATGCGAGGACTGCTCATCCCGGGATGGCGGGGAAAGAACCCATTCGGGGCGATTGTAGCGTCATCGCTCGAGTGAGGGTCGGAACTGCTTTGAACGCTGCACTTTGCGCCGCAAAAGCGGGACTCTGAAGCCTCATGCGCCGATAATTGCGTTCATCGTGAGATCGCGCGAGTTCAACAGGCGCTTGAGCGTGAGCGGCGCGCCGCCCTTTCCGGTGACGGCGCTCGTCATCGGCGCGCTCTGCGCCACGCGTTTCCTCGCTCTGGCGGCGACGCCGGGCGAGATCGACGAGGCGGTCTTCGCCGGTGCCGTGACTCACTTCGACGTATTCGATCTGTCGCCCCAGGCCCCGGGGTTCCCGCTCTGGATCCTGATCGGCCGTCTTCTGCTCCCGATCTTCCGCTCCCCGTTCACCGCGCTCTGCGCCGCCTCGACGATCCTGTCGGCCGTCGCGCTCCCGTCGCTGTACTCGTGGGGGAGGCGGCTCGTGGGAGGCTGGGGTGCCCTGGCCGGCGTCATCTTCGCCGCGTCGTTGCCGGTGATCTGGGTCAACGGCGGTAGGGCGTTCAGCGACACGCCGGCGACCGCGTTCTTCCTGCTCTCGCTGGCCCTCCTCGCCGCCGCCGAGCAGACGCCCGCCTCGCGGGATACCCATCGCCGCCAGGTGGCTTCCGGGCGCGCGATCCGGCTGATGGCCATCGGCGCCGGTCTCGCCGCGGCCGCTGGCGTCGGCGTGAGACCCCATCTCGTGCTCGCATTCGGACCGGTGCTGCTTCTCGGGCTCGTGCGGCTCGCCCGCTGCGGAGACCGGCACGATGCGGCGATCTCGTTCGTGGTGGCCGGCCTCGCCGGCACGCTGGCGTGGGGTGCCTGGCTCTTTGCGCAGGTGGGCGGCTTCGCGGGGCTCGCGGCATCCCTGGGAGAGCGCGCCGCGTTCCGCTCGCAGGCGTTCGCGACGGGCAGCTTCGGCAACGTGACGAACTCGTTCTTGGTTCGAAACTTCCTGACGCCGGGCGCCTCCATTTTCATCGCCGTGCTATTCGGGCTCGGGCTCTATCCGCTGTTGAAGCGGCTGAGGCGCGGCCTGCTCGATCTGACTCTGGTGCTCGTGCCGACCTTCCTGTCGCTGTGGTACCTGCACAGCCGCGCGATGTCTAGGTACTCGGTTCCCTTCGTCCTCGTCCTGGCCTTGCTCGTGGGGCGCGGGCTGCAGACCGTCCTGCGGCGGGGCCTGCCGACGCTCCTGGGTGCCTGCGTCCTGGCCGCCTTCTTCGGCTCCCAGGCGCTGCCGGAGGTCCGCTACAGCGCGACGTCGGAGACCCCTCCCATCGCCGCGATCCGCTTCCTCGAACGTTTCGTCCACCCCGGGCGCGATACGATCGTGGCGGACGAATCGTTCCAGCCGTTCCTGCGCCTCGAACGCTGGGAGGGACGGCTCGTGGCGTGGGGCTATCTGGAATCCGAGCTCGTCTCGGGAACCCGCCCGATGAACAAGAAGGTGGTCCGGCTGGCCGATCTCACCGATGAGGTGGGCGTTGTCAGCGGGAACGATCCAGCCTGGAAGAGCTGGACTCATCGGGGGCGCGTGGCCGAGGCGCTCGGCAACGGCAGGCTCCTGAGCGTGGCCGTCCGGGTTCCCGCGCCTCCCTTGTTCGGTCCTGGTTTCGGCATGAAGGAGCACCGCGAAGGCGCCCCTTCGTTCCACTGGTCGGGGCCCTCGTCGCGCTTGATCGTGCCCGGCCTCGAGGGTCCTCCCGCGGCGCTGCTCACGGGAGAGCGTGCCGGCGATTCGGGACCCACGACGATCCGCGTGGTCGATGCGTTCACGGGGGCGACCGTGATGACGAGAGAGGTCGCACCCGGACCCTTCGACCTGACGATTCTTTCCCCACGCACCGTCGGGCCCCTGCCCCGACCGCGGGAATACACGATCTCCTGTGATCGCACCCAGCCGCTCGCGAACGTGAACGGCACGCGCCCGAAGGCGGGCTGCTTCGTGTTCCTCGAGGCCACCGCCTCCGTGGCTCCCGACAGGCTCTGGCAGCGGGAGGGCGACCGCTTCGCCCTCGACATCGGTTCGCCGCAGGACCGCAATGGCGATCCGGAAGGCTTCTTCGCGCGCGAAAGGATCGAAGCGATCGCGATCGACATGCGCTGGGCTTCGGCTTCCTCGTCGGTGAGGTTCGTGCCGGTGACCGGCTTCCTCCCGCACACGCTCGCGATCCGC